>JAGLDA010000150.1 GCA_023145955.1 Bacteroidales bacterium | reverse complement strand
AGATTCATAAACTTAGCAAACATTATTCCTCCAGCGGTAGCAATAATAAAGCTGCCAGCACCGAGTCCAAAAATCATAAGTGATGATGTATTTAAGAATACAGTTGCTTGTGTTGAAGCTCCGACTGTTACTCCTAAAAGGATTGTTACAATATCTATAAGAGAAGTACGCGCAGTATCTGCTAATCGCTTTGTAACACCACTCTCTTTAAGTAAGTTACCAAAGAAAAGCATTCCTAATAGTGGAATTGAACTAGGAGAAATAAAAGCTGTAAGCAAAAAGCCAATTATGGGAAAAAGGATTTTCTCAAACCTAGGAACCACTCTTGGAGGCTTCATCCTTATTACTCTTTCTTTTTTTGATATTAATAATCGCATTATTGGTGGCTGAATAACAGGTACTAAGGCCATATACGAATATGCAGCTATAGCAATTGGGCCTATTAGATTTTTCACCTGTATTCCATTATAAAGATTAACTCCATTTGCTAGTTTAGAGCTAAGGAAGATTGCCGTAGGTCCGTCAGCACCACCGATAATTCCTATGGCTCCAGCCTCTGGAGGAAGAAATCCCATAGCCAAAGATCCTAGAAATGTAATAAAAATACCTATTTGAGCCGCCGCTCCCAATAGCATAAGCTTTGGATTAGATATTAATGATGAAAAATCGGTCATTGCTCCAATTCCCAAGAATATTAATGGGGGATATATTCCTAAAGTTACACCCATATATAGATAATTAAGCACACTGCCTTCTTCATAAATGCCAAGTTTTAAGCCTGCGCCTTCTAAAAAAGGAATGTTTCCAATGAGTACCCCAAAGCCAATAGGAATTAACAATAGTGGTTCATAATCGTATTTAATTGCTAGAAATATAAAAAAGAGTCCAACGAAAATCATTACAAAATGACCAGCGGTTGCATTTGTGAACCCAGAATAGTCTAAGAATTTCTTTAGGCCATTCATATTATCACTTTGCGGAGGATTATCTATTTGCGAAATACTATCAAGAGCACCATCGGTAATTCCTGAACTATTATTAAGTCCAAAGGCGTGCGATATTATCATAATTAGTCCTATCGCAGCTACTATTGTAAATAGTTTTTTTAAATTAGTCATAAAACTTATTATAAATTCATTTCAATAATAACTTGGTCTTGAAGGACGGCATCTCCTATGTTAGCAAGAACACTTGAGATTACCCCATTTTTTTCTGAAACTAACTCATTTTCCATTTTCATAGCTTCATATATAAAAAGAGTATCTCCAACTTTTATCTCATCCCCAACTTTAACATTTAGCGATATCAAATTGCCTGGGAGCGGACATTTTACCTTATATGGGCCTGAAGTGTCTTTTTGCTTTATGCTCTTAGAGGTTTTTACTGCCTGACGTACTAGAGTTGGTGTTTTCTTGGTTTTTAGTTCTTGTTCTAGCTCTACACTGTATTGCGAACCGTTAATTTCCAAGCTTATCACTTTGCCATCATGATTCATTACATCAACATCATATTTATGGCCTCGTATTTTAAAACTAAATTTTTTCATTGTATTTATATTTTATAATCATTTTAATTAAATGATAGTTTTGTCTATTATTTTCTATATTCATTCATTGAGTATATTTTTGAACTCCATGGGGAATATCTTTTTGAAATTTTCTTTATGGTTATTTTTCCACTTTCTAAATCGTGCTGCTCACTAAGGATTATTGAAATTGCTGCTGCAATAGCTGCACTTTCATCACCACTGAGTTGCAGAGAATCTTGTTCTGCGCATTCTTTCTTGCCAGCTCTTACTAGTTGATTTCTAGTGTAAGCATCGAGAAGTTTAGGAAGTAATGAATAAATTCCAAATAGGAAAGTAAGAGCTCCTAATACTATTGTGTAACCCACAATACTAACCATTATCCCGAATTCCATATTTGCTAATAATAATGTATGCATAATTTCTAGTATTAGATTTTTTTATAATGGAATATTTGAATGCTTCTTAGGAGGATTTGTATCTTTTTTTGTTGATAATGTTTTTAATCCTCTAATAATTCTAAAGCGAGTATTTCTTGGTTCAATTACATCGTCTATATATCCGTATCGTGCTGCCTCATATGGGTTAGCAAATTTATCGGTATATTCTTTTTCCTTTTTTGCAATGTATTCTGTTGCCTCTTCCATACTCATTCCTTTCAATGTGCGAGCTTCAAGTACTTCTACTGCACCTTTAGGTCCCATTACTGCTATTTCAGCAGTTGGCCATGCGTAATTGAGATCGCCTCTAAGTTGCTTGCTACTCATTACATCATGAGCACCACCATATGATTTACGAAGAGTAATAGTTATTTTGGGCACAGTAGCTTCTCCATATGCAAATAGTAGTTTAGCACCGTGAGTAATTATGCCATTATGCTCTTGGCGACTACCAGGCATAAAGCCAGGAACGTCTACAAGGGTTAGAACGGGTACATTAAAGGCATCACAAAATCTAACAAATCGTGCTGCTTTTCTTGAAGCATCTACATCTAAAACTCCAGCTAGATAATTGGGTTGATTTGCTACAATTCCAACAGGCATTCCGTCAAACTTTGAAAAACCAGTTACTATATTTTTGGCATAATGCCGTTGGTATTCCAAAAATTCTTGATTATCAACAATGGTATATATTATGTCTTTTACATCATAAGCTTCTGTTGAGTTTTCGGGTATGATAGAGTTTAGTTCATCGTTTAGTCTATCTATGGGGTCGTTGCATTCTGTTTGTATAGGATCTTCAAGGTTATTTTGTGGTAAGTATTCCAATGATTTTCTTATTAGCATAATGCCTTCATCTTCATCATCAGCTCTAAAGTGGGCTACTCCAGATTTTGAAGCATGTACACTTGCTCCACCAAGTTCTTCAGTGCTAATTACTTCTCCCGTTACAGTTTGCACTACTTTAGGTCCAGTTACAAACATATAGCTAGTTTCATTGCTCATTATTACCACATCAGTAAGGGCAGGGGAATATACAGCGCCACCGGCACATGGGCCAAAAATTGCTGATATTTGTGGAACAACTCCTGATGCCATAATATTACGTTGGAATATTTCAGCGTATCCAGCAAGACTATTTACTCCCTCTTGAATACGTGCTCCGCCACTGTCGTTTATGCCAATAATAGGTGCGCCAACTTTCATGGCCAAATCCATTACTTTACAAATTTTATTGGCAAAAGTTTCTGATAATGAGCCTCCAAAAACAGTGAAATCCTGAGAGTAAATGAATACTATACGTCCATCAATAGTTCCGTGGCCAGTAACAACGCCATCTCCAAGAAAGTGCTGCTTGTCTATGCCTAAATTGGTGCTCCTATGTTGTACAAACATATCAAATTCTTCAAAACTTCCTTCGTCTAGAACCATATCTATACGTTCTCTAGCAGTGTATTTGCCTTTCTTATGTTGTGAGTCAATGCGATCTTGTCCACCCCCGAGTTGTGCCTTCTCGCGCTTCTCAATAAGCATATTTATTTTTTCTTGATTTTTCATAGTTGATTTTATTGTTATACAGATAACATATTATATCATTATAAAAGGGACAAATAGCCCCTTTATTATATTTATTATTTGCTACATAGTTCTGTAAGCACTCCATTTGTAGATTTAGGATGTAAAAAGCCAATATTTAGGCTTTCAGCTCCTTTTCTGCTCACTTTATCAATTAGTCTTATGCCTTTTTTTTCAGCATCTTGTAATGCCTCAGTTGCATTTTCAACAGCAAATGCTATATGGTGCATTCCTGGGCCTTTCTTGGTAATAAATTTCCCAATAGGACCATCGTCGCTAGTAGATTCTAGTAATTCTATTTTAGTATCTCCCACTTGAAAAAATGCCGTTCTAACTTTCTGATCTTTTACTTCTTCAATAGAGTAACACTTGAGCCCTAATATGTTTTCATAGTATTCAATACTCTCTTCAAGATTTGTTACGGCTATTCCAATATGTTCTATATGTGTTGGCTTCATTGTTTTTTATTTAATTATTCGTTTTATTTAAAAATGAACATTTGTAATATTATTGACCTAAATATTACTGTACAAAAGTAAAATACTTTAGCTTCTGTTATTTTATGAACAGTACATCAAATAATGAAAATTTGATTGATTATTGTCAATTAGAGTTTAGATAAAAAAGTTTTTATATGGCAACGATACATTTATTGTTGTTAATAATTGAATTAGTTTTTTGATGAAATTAAGCCTTAATAATAGCTTAGTAATCATGATATTTTGATACCCCTTCTAAGTATTTTCTGATTGATTTGTTATATTTCACCACTTATCATTAAACCGATTATTACTCCAAAAAATAAAGTGAGTGTAATTATTGATAGAGTATTAGTAAAATAAACCATTTTTTTGTTTTTATCCTTATAATTTGAAAACCAAAAAGTGAATACTGAAAGGATGCTATGATCATAATTTTTGGTTATATATGGTCCAACAAAGAAATATATTGGTGATAAACTAGTATTGTTTTCTCTATTATAAATTATACTAGTAAGAATAATTCTAATAAACATAAGTATGAAGAAAAACACCATATATTCAACTGTAAATCGGTAGAATATTTTTGCAAAAAGAGTTTTGTTATAAATTATTTGTTCACTTTCATCATTGAATAGAACTTCTTTTACCTTTACCATTCCATCAATTGTATTAATTTTATCAATCTGCTTTACAATAGTATTATTTGTATCATAATAATCAGACCGCCTCCATAATAGCATTGGTTATGATATTTCAGTAATTACTTCTTTTGTACTGTAATATTCCCATTCGCCAACTATTTCATTATTACTATAATTTCCTTTTGCAACAAGTTTCTCAGTGTGATTTTCATAATAGATTTTTGAATTACCATCAAGTATATACTCTTTAATAATTCGTTCTGTCTTTCTAGAATCAATTAAACTATATGTCTTTAATAGTTTAATTTCTGAAATTGATTGAATGTTTCCGTTAGGGTAATATTCGTATAGTTTGTTTCCTCTTTTTATTCGCCATATTCTATCTTCTACATCACCTCCAAAAAAGGATGTGTCACCACTATATGTTGTAAAATTAACATCATATCTTCTTATCCAATCGTTACTAGGTTGCCCAATTGAAAGTTGAATTATGAAAATAAGTATGGTTGTTATAAGCTTTCTCATTAGTGCCGTTTTGTAATTTTTATATGATTAGATATTTAGTTGAGAGTGAAGTTAAATTAATAATTTAACCATTAATACTTAACCATTATCTCATTATTTAAAATTGATAGTATGATAATCGGCGTAGTGCATATTTTGATCTTGCTTTAGTTTAAGAAGTTTTTTTGTGAAAATTATAAATATTTGAAGTTTATGTTTCTTTAGCCATTCTATTGCATTTGGTTTATTCTCCACAGCATCAATTAATACTAGTAGAAAGTTGAATTTATGAATCACTAACCAATTTATAGCTTTCTCTTCGTCATCCACGGCATTGCTAAAAGCAGCAAAATGATTGAAGCCATTTTTCATTAGCCAGTTAAAGGCATCTACATCATGTCTAATAGCAGATATAAGTGCTGCTAATTCAGGATAGCCACCTGTAAGAAGCCATTTATGGAACTTTATGTTTCCTCCCGTAGCTTCTATCATTGCTAATATAACTTTTGTAGGATAATGATAAAGTTCTTTTCTAGTGTTTTTATTTTCTTTCATTTTGTATTGAAATTACATTAGTACAAAGTTACAGTTTTTTAGTTTATAGCATAAGGAATAAAGAAGGGTGTTCGTATAATAAAAGTGTTGATGTTAATTATTGCAAATCCAATTAGATGCACTGTATCAATAGTAATACATACAGAATTGTTATTATGTTTGATATTTAGGGAATTAATGTTGTAAAAATAACTGCCTATTTTTTGACAATTCTCAACATTATCTTGATAAAATACAAATATCAAGATACAAAAAGAAGAGAGTGTCAATGTACTTTTGTAAGTATAATTTTAAGAAAAGGATTGCTAGTTTTTAACTGTAGTTCTTGTAGAGTATAAACTTATTTTTAAATACATATTATTATGAATGTTGAACAAATGATGAACGGCTTGGAGCAAAAGCATCCAGGTGAAGTAGAGTATCTTCAAGCAGTACGTGAAGTATTAGAATCAATTGAAGATGTAGTAAATGAAAACCCTCAATATGAGGCTGCTGGTATTATCGACCGTGTTGTTGAGCCAGATCGTATTCTTACATTCAAAATTCCATGGGTTGGAGATGACGGAAAAGTTAACGTAAACCTTGGTTACCGTGTTCAGTTTAACAACGCTATTGGACCTTATAAAGGTGGTCTTCGTTTTCACCCAAGTGTAAACTTGTCTATCCTTAAATTTTTAGGTTTCGAGCAAATATTCAAAAACTCTTTGACTACTCTACCTATGGGTGGTGGTAAAGGTGGTTCTGATTTTGATCCTAAAGGTAAGTCTGACAACGAGGTTATGCGTTTTTGCCAGGGCTTTATGATGGAATTGGAAAATATGATTGGACCTGAAACTGATGTGCCTGCTGGTGATATCGGAGTTGGTGGTCGCGAGATTGGATTCCTTTATGGTATGTATAAAAAATTACGTAAAGAGCATACAGGTGTTTTGACTGGTAAAGGTCTTAACTGGGGTGGTTCTTTAGTTCGTGCTGAAGCTACAGGTTTTGGTAATGTATATTTTGCTAAGGAAATGCTTGCTACTAAAGGTGAGACTTTCGAAGGCAAATTAGTATCTATTTCTGGTTTCGGAAACGTTGCCTGGGGAGCTGCTCTAAAAGTAACTGAATTAGGTGGAAAAGTTGTTACTATTTCTGGTCCTGATGGTTATATCTACGATGAGGCTGGTATCTCTGGTGAGAAAATTGATTATATGTTAGAGCTTCGTGCTTCTAATAATGATGTTGTTAAGCCTTATGCTGATGAGTTTGCAGAAGCAAAATTCTTTGCTGGAAAACGCCCTTGGGAAGTTAAAGTTGATGTAGCTCTTCCTTGTGCTACTCAAAATGAGCTTAACGAAGATGATGCTAAAGCTCTTATGGCTAATGGTTGTACTTGTGTTGGCGAAGGTGCTAATATGCCTTGTACTCCTGAAGCTATAGAGATATTCCTTGAGAATAAGATTCTTTATGCTCCAGGAAAAGCTTCTAATGCTGGTGGTGTTGCTACTTCTGGTCTCGAAATGAGCCAAAATTCAATGAAATATTCTTGGACTGTTGAGCAAGTTGATGAAAAACTTCACCAAATTATGCGCGATATCCATACCCAATGTGTTAAGCATGGTACTGATGAGGATGGTTTTGTTAACTATATGAAAGGTGCAAATATTGCAGGTTTCATCAAAGTTGCAGATTCTATGTTGGATCAAGGAATTCTTTAATTTAAGGACATATAATATATTAAAAAGGCGAACCTTATGGTTCGCCTTTTTTATTGTAAAAAAATATAAAATATTATTTCATTGTAAATTTACTTAAAATACATGTTTATAACCGATTATGATTTTTTGACTTCCCAAATTAATACTAATTTAGGAAGTTGACTTCCTAAATTACTATTAATATAGGAAATAAAACATCTAAATATATGTTAATTTAGGAAGTAAATTTGCTAAATCTAGATAAATGTAATATCTTTGTGGGAAATATAATAAGTTATGTGGGTACATAGATTTCATGAAAACAATGATAACTTTCTGCAAAAAGGGAAAGTTAATATGCTTTATGGTCCAAGGCGGGCTGGTAAATCTGCATTGAT
>JAGLDA010000015.1 GCA_023145955.1 Bacteroidales bacterium | reverse complement strand
GCAATTGCATGGCGGGGGATTGAATACTAAAAGTATTTAGTCAATCCTCCGACCATTTTTCAGTAAGTATTAACTTATTCCAGGCATTCAATATCGAAAAATGCCCACCTCTATCTTCAATAGTTAGCAAAATAGTAAAAAAAGTCCTGTAAATATTTTAAACTATTTTCACATATTAATAGCACTATGGGTATCAATCCACTCCACTTTTTGTATTACTTTTGTTTCTACTCTACAATAGAAATAAAAATAAAGATATATACTATATATGAAGGATTTCTTAAGGTTATTATCATTAGTAAAAAACTATAAAGCTAGTGTAATATTAAATATATTTTTCAATATTACTACTATATTCTTCTCTATTTTCTCTTTAGGTATGATAATCCCATTCTTAAAATTAATTTTCGGAATGGACTCATTAAAGACTGTTCCTGTGGATTTTGCATTTAGTAAGGATGCAATATTGGATTATATTTATTACTTAATGAGCTCATCAATTAGCGAGTATGGAACCGAAACCGTTCTTTTCTACATCTCATTAATAACAGCAATATCTTTCTTAATGAAAAACCTGTTTCGCTACCTTGCCATGTGGGCAATTGCTCCACTAAGAAATGGCGTATTGCGAGATTTAAGAGATGCAATATTTACTAAAATACTCATATTACCTCTTTCGTATTTTTCAGAAAAACGAAAAGGGGATATAATTTCTAGAGCCACCAATGATGTTCAGGATATTGAGTGGACAATAATAGGAACTTTAGAAATTATCTTTCAGCATACCATTACACTTATAGTATTTATTACAGTATTGCTAATGACTAACTATCAACTTACATTAATGATGTTTATGGTTATGCCAATAGCAATTATTATTATTGGGTTGCTGGGCAAAATCCTTAGAAAAGAATCATTAATAGCACAACAACTTATGGGAAGCATACTATCTCTTTTGGACGAGGGGCTTTCTGGATTAAGAATAATAAAAGGCTTTAATGCGCAACGAACAGTTACCGATCGTTTTGAAAGCACTAACAATAAGTATATGAGAACAGCCACTACCGTTATGCGTAGAGGTGATTTGTCTGCTCCTATTAGTGAGTTTTTTGGAATGCTTGTGGTTTCATTAATACTTTGGTATGGTGGCAAATTAGTGCTTGACCCTACCAATAGCCTAAGTGGCGAAGAGTTTATTTTCTTTATCCTGCTGTTCTCTCAAATGATTCCATCCATAAAGGCTTTATCTACAGGATATCAACGGATACAAAAAGGAATTGCCTCAGCTCAACGTATATACAGTTTTCTTGATGCTGACGAAAAAATATTTGAAGCAGAAGATGCCAAAACAAAAAATACTTTCTCTAGCGAAATTAAGTTTAATAATGTAGGATTTAAGTACGAAGAGGAAGATGTATTAAGAGACATTAACCTGAGTATTCCAAAAGGTAAAATGATAGCCTTAGTAGGATCATCAGGTGCAGGTAAAACTACCATTGCCGATTTGCTACCAAGATTTTATGATGTAATTGATGGTGAAATATCCATTGACGGAACAGATATTAGAGAGATTAAGATTAGTGATTTACGTGGCTTAATGGGAATAGTAACCCAGGAAGCAGTACTTTTTCATGATTCTATAAAGGGAAATATAAAATTTGGCTCCGAATTAAAAAGTGATGAAGAAATGATTGAAGCCGCAAAAGCTGCTAATGCTCATAACTTTATTATGGATATGCCTAATGGCTATGATACTGTAATTGGTGATAGAGGCGATAAGCTCTCTGGAGGACAAAGACAAAGAGTTACAATTGCTAGAGCTATTCTTAAAAACCCTCCTATTTTAATTTTAGATGAAGCAACCTCTGCCTTAGATACCGAAAGCGAAAAATTAGTACAAGATGCATTGCAGCGACTTATGGCAAATAGAACTTCTGTAGTTATTGCACACAGGCTTTCTACTATTCACAATGCTGACCAAATTGTGGTAATGGACAAAGGACAAATAGTGCAACAAGGCATTCATTCTGAACTTATTGAGCAAGACGGAATATACAAAAGACTTAACCTACTTCAAAAAACTAGCCAATAATGAGCAAATTTATTATAAAGAATATACTTAAACAGTACCTTGTATTTCTAACAATAACGGCACTATTTAGGCTACTGTTTTTTGCCTTTTATTTTGAGAAAAGTATTGATGCTGGTTTTATTGAAATAATAAATGCATTTATTTATGGTTTTCTTTTAGATAATTCCTCAGTAAATTATCTTTTAATAGTTCCATTCTTTTTATACTTCTTCTATTCTATATTTCCCGTAAAAGTATTCTTAACTATAAATAAATATTATACCAATTTTATAATTATACTATTGGTAATGATCGACTTATCAGATATTGCTATATATAACGAATGGGGGACAAAGCTAAATTCAAAAGCATTTTCTTATCTAACAAAACTTGATGAAGCATATCATTCTGCCAGAATATCAGTATTGATAGCAGGGTTAATTTCACTTATTGTATTATCGTATATATTAATAAAACTTAGCAATAAATTTTTATGGAAATATAAGCCTCAAACTGAGCGTAGCAATATTTTTTCCATATTATTCTTTATCATCACTCCATTATTAATATTTGGTTCAATGCGAGGCAGCTTACAACAAATTCCCATTTCTCAAAGCCAGTCGTACCATTCCAAAATAAACTTTGTAAACCAAGCAAGTGTAAATACACCATGGAATTTTTTCCATAGTATTTTGGCAAATAAAACATATATGGCCTCTAATCCATATACTAAATACACTATTGAAGAATCTCGCAAAGAGGTTGATAAGCTATACGATTACAAAGAAGAAAGAGGAGTAGATATACTAACTACAAAAACACCAAATATTGTTTTTGTATTTTTAGAAAGTTGGTCTGCCGATTTTATTGACGAGCTGGGAAGCGAATTACATGTTACGCCAAATTTCTCTAAAATGGCTAGTACAGGTGTTTTATTTACTGAGCATTATGCCTCTGGAACTCTATCACATCAAGGAATTTCATCTACTTTTAGCGCCTTTCCCTCTACCCCATTTACTTATATTATAGAATTACCTTCTAAATATAATAATCTCGAATGCTTTCCTAAAGATTTACAAAAGAAAGGATATAATACTTCTTTTCATTTTGGTGGACAATTGAATTATGGCAATATAAAAGCATATATATACTTCAATGAATTTGATGAAATTATTGAAGGAAAAGATTTTAATAGCAGTATTCCTAGCGGTAGATTAGGCCATCACGACCAATACCTATGGGACAGAGTACTTACAGATATTGACGATTATCCTGAGCCATTTTTTGCCGTAGCGTTTACAGGAAGCACACACTCTCCTTACGATATGCCTGTTGGCAATTTCAAAACATACGATAGCAGATATAATAAGCTGCTGAACTCCATGTATTATGCCGATAGTTGCATTGCAGACTTTATGACCAAAGCAGAAACCAAAGCTTGGTATGATAGCACTTTGTTTGTATTTGTTGCCGACCATTCGCATCCATCACCATTCTCTCACCCATTTTATTCCAAAGAAGTACGTAAGATTCCTCTTATGTTTTATGGAAATGTTATAAAAGAGGAATATCGAGGAATGGAAATTGACAAAATAATGTCGCAGACTGATATTGCTGCTACCCTACTTACACTGCTAGATATGCCTGTAGAAAAATACCACTGGAGCAAAGATGTATTTAATCCTAACACTCCTAATTTTGCATATTTTGGTTTTAATAATGGATATGGAGTAGTTACTCCCAAAGGAAATTATACTGAAGTAATGGGTTTTGAGGAAATTATGGAATATAATTTTGAAACACCGCAGGATAGTATTGAAATAAGAAAACTTGGTAAGTCTTTTGTAAAAGTATTATTTCAAGAATATCTAGATTATTAGCATGGAGTTAACAGAAAAACAAAAAATTATTAATGCTATTCTTACAATAATTCAATATTTAGGGTTCGCAATTTTTCTTTACTTTTCACCATGGGTGGCAAAAGGTTTGTTTTTACAAATTACTGAACTTTTGGGAATAATACTCGCTATATGGGCAGTAGTAGTTATGAATAAGAGTAAAATAAGCATAGCACCACAACCACGAAAAAATGCAACATTAGTAACAAATGGTCCTTATGCTATTATTCGGCATCCAATGTATACTTCAATCATTATTGCCATTACCCCTTTAATTATAAGCCATTGGGACAATTATCGCTTCTTTTTTCTTATGTTTCTATATATGAATTTAATTCTAAAACTATTTTTTGAAGAAAGCTTGCTACGCAACTTCTTTAGTGATTATGATGAGTATATGAAAAAAAGTTGGAGAATTATACCAAAAGTATTCTAATAAAATAAGAACAATAGAACAAATGAAACTCATTTACGACACTACTTATAATAACAAAAATATCAGCACAATAAAATTAGCTGAATATGAGAATTGTACTTTTGAGAATTGTGATTTCTCAAATAGCAACTTATCTGAATATGTATTTGTAGAATGTGATTTTAAAGAATGTGATTTAAGCAATAGTATAATTATAAACACTAGTTTTCAGGGAGCGAATTTCTCAGAAAGCAAGCTTATGGGGCTAGCATTTGATAGTTGCAAGAAATTCTTGTTATCGTTCTCATTTACTGACTGCAACCTTAGCCTGTCTAATTTTCAAGGACTAAAACTCCCCAAAATAAAGTTCTATAATTGCAATATGAAAGAATGTGATTTTTATGAAACAAACCTATACAAATCTGTATTTGATAATTGTGATATAGCAGGAGTGAATTTTGAAAATACAAATCTAGAAAATGCTGACTTTAGGAATTCCATAAATCTATATATCGATATAGAAAGAAACAATGTAAAAAAGGGTAAATTCAATTTTGCGCAAGTAGCTGGCCTATTGGGAAAATGGAAAATTGAACTTAGCTAAATTGCTATTAATAATGAAGAAAAAAATCATAAAAACTTAAACTAAATCATTACTTTTGCATAATTACAAAATTTAATAAACAAAGATATGAAACCACAAGTAAGTATTATAATGGGAAGCACATCCGATTTACCAGTAATGGAAAAGGCTGCAGCATTCTTCGAGTCCATAGAATTACCTTTTGAGATGAATGCCCTTTCGGCTCATCGTACACCTGATGAGGTAGAGAAATTTGCTACTGAAGCTGCGGACAGAGGAATAAAAGTAATTATTGCTGGCGCAGGTATGGCTGCTCACCTTCCGGGTGTTATTGCAGCTATGACTCCTCTACCAATTATTGGAGTACCCATTAAAGCTTCTCTTGATGGCATGGATGCTCTATTAGCAATAGTGCAAATGCCTCCTGGCATTCCTGTGGCTACTGTAGCTATTAATGGTGCTCTTAACGCTGCTATACTTGCTACTCAAATGATGGCAACTAATGACAAAGAGCTTTATGCAAAAACTGTAAAATACAAAGAGGAATTAAAAGGCAAAATAGTAAAAGCCAATGAAGACCTTTCTAAGATTTCTTATAAATATAAAACAAATTAATAAAAAATATATAGCTGCATTTTAATATTGCAGCTATATATTTTCTTTAATAGTTAAAGGGCGAATCTAATGGAAATAGAATTATTTATACCATGTTTTATCGATCAACTTTATCCTGATACTGGATTTAACCTTGTAAAAGTATTAGAGAAATTAGATATTGATGTTCATTATAATTCTAAGCAAACTTGCTGTGGACAAATGGCTTTCAATAGTGGACATTGGGATGAAGCACGCGAATTGGGAGAAAAATTTATTAATAACTTCGATACCGGAAGAGTAATTGTAGGACCAAGTGCTTCGTGTACTTCTATGGTAAGGAATCACTACCCCAAATTATTCCATAACAGCTCACTACATAATAAATTCAATAATGTAAAAAAGAATATTTTTGAAATCTCGGATTTTCTTGTAAATGAATTAAATGTTACTGACTTAGGAGCTAGTTTTCCTCATAAAGTTACGGTGCATGATAGCTGCTCGGCAAAACGAGAGTATGGCTTAACTCACGAAGTGCGCACACTCCTTAGTAAGGTAAAAAATATTGAGATTGTAGAAATGGAAGAAAGTGATACTTGCTGTGGCTTTGGCGGCACATTCTCTGTAAAGCATGAAAGCATATCAACATCTATGACCGAAAGAAAGGTTAATAATGCCTTGGCAACTGGTGCTGAATACATTGTGAGCACAGAGTCTTCTTGCTTACTAAATATTGAATCTTATATTAAAAAGCATAAATTACCTATTAAAACAATCCATATTATTGATATTCTGGCATCAGGTTGGGAATTATAATATATTATTATGCAAATATTTAAATCACTTGAAGAGTATAATATTCAGGAGCAGCCTGTTGCTACAATAGGCACATTCGATGGTGTACATTTAGGCCATAAGGCTGTAATAAAACACCTAATTTCTGAGGCAAAGAAAAGAAATACCAAATCATTGCTAATAACTTTTGAACCTCATCCTCGAATTGTATTAAATAGAAATGCAAAAGAACTCCGACTAATTACAAATATAGTAGAGAAGGCTCAGCATCTTGAAAATGTAGGGCTTGACTATCTACTTATTCTTCCTTTTACTTATGATTTCTCTCAGAAAACTGCTCGCGAATTTATTAAAGAATATTTAATTGAGAAATTAAATGTTCAAGCTATGACAATTGGCTACGATCATAACTTTGGGAATATGAATGCTGAAACTGAAGATTTAGAAACCTTAATTAGGTCATTTAATATAGAAGTAGAGCGTATTCCAGAAATGGATATTAATGAGGTGGCTGTTAGCTCTACAAAAATAAGAGAGGCTATCAAAACTGGCAAAGTTAGCTATGCTAATAGTTTGCTGGGTTACAATTATCAAATATGTGGCACTGTAGTACATGGAAATAAGCTGGGACGTGAACTTGGGTTTCCTACCGCCAATCTAATGCTTAAATTTAAGCTAAAACTCATACCCGCTGATGGTGTTTATATGGTTAAAATTATACATAATAATGTAGATTATAAAGGCATGATGAATATTGGCTATAAACCAACTGTACAATCAGCTGACAAAACAATTGAGGTACATATTATTGATTTTGATAATATAATTTATGGCGAAAACATTCAAGTATTCCTCATAAAACGTATTAGGAATGAAATATCATTTATGAATATAGACGAACTAAAATCTCAACTACAAAAAGATAAGAATTTCGTTATAGAAAATTATTAGAGGAATTTTAAGATTTGCCGTTTCCAACTACAAAAGTATTCTTTAATTATTAAAACCTAAACTCTGCACGTGGTCCAATCAAGTATGAGTATGGTCTATATTTGTAATCTGCATTTTTACTTACTGAAGATGGATAATATATAAAATCAGTATTTAATCCTAACAACCAGTGTTTTCCTAGATTATAATACAATCCTCCGCCAACAATATAACCCATAGAAAATGATTTTACATCTTTCACCTCACCATACATAAATATCTTATCATCTTTTTCCATTTTTACCTCATTAGATAAAATAATAGTAGAATTTAAACCTACATGCGGAATAATAGACCAGTTATTAACTTGAAAATTATAACCAATAGTAATAGGTATATCAAGGTAACGAAGTCTAATATTATATTCATCAAAATCTTGAATATAAATAACTGAACTAGGATTTGAAATTCGGGCACTCGTATTTACATTATAAAGTGCAATAATTCCAAGTGATGAATATCCATAGTTTATATTATCTACATTATAATAATCAAATTCATTTACCGTAAAATCTCCATGGATTTTATGGTCATATCTTCTTACTCCTGTTTTAAAAATAAAATTGTCGTATTTAATACCAATATCAAAAGCACCGCCAAATCCTATATCAAGGTGAACATCCTCTGCCACAGCCATATTTGAAATAGGAGTAGCAGGTTTATTATATTTTGCATTAGTAAGTGAAATAAAATAACCATTTCCTACTAAATATTCAAACTGTCTGGTTTTATCATTTACTTTTTCGTTAAGCATTGTATGACTGTTATTATCTTCATCCGCAGACACCTCAGCTTTTATATTTTCCTTAAGAAGATCCTTTTTAACAATAGGAGTACCAATATTAGAAGTACTCTTAGTTACAGATTTTTTTTCTTCAGCAAAATTCGTTGAACTATTCTTATTAGCAACTTTTCCTTCAACAACATTACTCTCTATATTCTCACTTATTATAGACTTATCCTCAATAGCATCAATTTTTTCTATTTCTTTATCAGCTATCACATTATTATCAATAGGTTCTGAAATCAAAACATCATTTGACGAATATTTAGAGATAGCAATTTCATCATTACTTTTCTTATCAATATTATTTGCTAGCTTTACCTTATTTTCTGTATCTATATTCTTGCTAGCAATAGTAGCCACTACTTTAGTTTCTTCAAGCTTATCTGAATTCTTAATAGCAACCTCTGTTTCTACCCTATCATTACTATTAGAAATAGTATTCTCATCATTATGGCTAATAATAGTTTTCTTAGAACTTTCTGAAACCAATAGATCAGCACTTTCTATATCAGCAGCTTGTGGCTCTAGAGCAATTTCAGTATTATTATTTGCTACAGTATTAAAACTATTAAGTTCTGGCTCTGAAATATTTATAACAAAAAAGGCAGTTAAGGCTGTAACAACTACAACTGAAGCAGCAATAGACATCTGCTTAACAAAAAGCGCTTTACGCTGCATTTTAAGTGTTGCATCAATACCAGCCCAACTGCTTTTTGGAGCAGGGGTAGAATATTGCTGTGCAGCATTCTTAAAAATTCCGTCTATGTTATTATCTTTATTCATTATATATCATCAAGCTTATGTAGCTTCTTTTGTAAAATATCTCTTGCTCTTGACAAATTAGATTTTGATGTTCCTTCAGTAATCTCAAGCATCTCTGCAATTTCGCGATGTTTATATCCCTCAATTGCGTATAAATTAAAAACTATTCTATATCGTGTTGGCAACTCACTAATCAACTTCATCAATTCATCAGCATTTTGCTGTATATCACCTTCAAATATAGAATTATCACTATAAACATCCTCCTCTTCAATGGTCAATGTTTCTAATTTCTTCTTTCTGTACTCCATTAATGCTAGGTTAATAAAAACCTTTCGCATCCACGCCTCAACATTTCCCCCTTTAAATTTTTCTATATTACTAAAAATGTGAAGAAATCCATCTTGAAGTAAATCTTCAGCATCTGATTTATTATCAGAGTAATACAAACACGTTCCGAACATTTTGTCAGAATATAGTTCAAAGAGTTCAGCTTGAGCCCAAGCTTTATTCTTTTTACACGCTTTAAGTATTTTATCTATAGATTTCAATAAGAATATTTTTATAAAAATATAAAAATATTTCTTCGTAGAAATAAAAAACTATAAAAATTAAAAAGCTTTTTCTAACAACCGATAAAGCGCTATACTTCTATGGATATAATCCCATTTTCAACAACATTATGATTGTCAAAAACTGTAAATACAGATTTATCAAAAAATTCTATTCCGCTATTATTCGTCTTATGCATATCCAAACTAAAATTAATACTCTTATTAAGTCCTATTTTTAATTCGTAATCGTTAAATCCTGTATTCCAACCCAAAGCAGATAAATTAATAAATGGTTTGTTATTAATGTAAGTAATATCAAACGCAATATCTCTATTATTTGAATTACGCAACTCAATATCTTCTAAATTAATTTTTTTCTCTGAAAGTAAATTACTACCATTAATTTTGTTCTTTATCTCCACAATAAATTCTGGAGGAAGCACAAAACTTTCATAATCATGATTTATGCGAGTATGCGCATAATTTTCAACCTTATTTGGTGTAATAAATAAAAAAGAATTATTTCTCATAATATATCAATAAAATTCTGCCATACACCTAACTTTATGCAATCTTATGTATAGCTTGTAATATTATAATGCACAAAAAGGTAAAATGGTTGCGTCAATAACGAATTTTATTCATTAAACGTGGTCAATAATTGACGATTAAAAAAAAGGAATGTATTTAGATGTATTAGGTGTTTTTATTGAGCTCACTTTTACAGATACTTAACCTGCTTTATATCAAATGATTTACTATCACCATCAATATTCATATTTAGAAAACCGTATGTATCCACACCTCTAATTGTAGCAAAAATAATTTTATTATCAATGCTATATTTATGGATTTTATTTATACGATACATTTTATTCAAATACATACGTTTAAGGCTTTCAAACTCGCCATTTTTTAGTAAAGCTAAGTATTTTTCAAAATTATACATATAATCAATCAGTAAGATATTGGTATCAATTTCGTGGTCACAAAAATTTCTTATTGAAACTGGATTTGGAGCATTACTTTTAAATATTAATTGATTCGCATTTATACCAATACCAATATTACAACTTACAATATTTTCTCCAGAAACATGGT
The DNA here is from genome assembly GCA_023145955.1 of Bacteroidales bacterium. Lineage (GTDB taxonomy): Bacteria > Bacteroidota > Bacteroidia > Bacteroidales > UBA1556 > UBA6267. The sequence continues at coordinate 17,624 of JAGLDA010000015.1, read as the reverse complement.
TTTCAACAAGGATTCCAGCCACTTTTTTATCTCCAATATACACATCATTTGGCCACTTAATCTTTATGGATTCTGCTGGCAAATATTTACCTAATAAATCAACAATAGAAAGTGAGATAATAATTGATATATAAAATTGATTTACAGCTTTTAATCCTAAATTAATTAAATTATAACTAAAGGTAAGATTTTTTCCTTTTTCAGACTCCCAAAACCCATGCTTTTGCCCCTTGCCTGCCGACTGAAAATCACTAATAACAACATGCTCCAAATTAGGAGATTCTTCACTAAGCAAATTTGCCAAAAATAGATTTGTAGATTCACATTCTTCCAAATAAATATAATCTTTCATAAGCCAGTATAAACAATATTAAATTACCCTAAAATATGGATTCAATATCTAATTACAAATATATTCTTAAAAACAAAGCTAAGTTAAAAATAATTAAAAACCTTTTTACAACAATATAATAAAGTCATATATATCTATATATCAATAAAATATAAACACGTTATTTCCATACGATTTTTAGCAATAATTCTTAAATTTCTACATAAAAGAGACTGCAAATTTAGTTAAATTTGCAGATTAAATAATTGATAAATGACAATGAAAACAAATAACTCAAAGGATCTAGCTCAAATAATGGTAAAAGCCATACAGGAGAAAAAGGGACAAAAAATTAAAGTGCTAGATTTAAGAGAATTAGACAATGCCGTTACTGACTTTTTTGTAATATGTGAAGCAGATAGTGGGATACAAGTAAATGCTATATTTGAAAGCATTGACGACATAGTAAAGAAAGAAATGGGAGAAGATCCATTTCAGATAGAAGGACGCGAGGATTCTAATTGGATATTAATGGACTACGTAAATGTAGTTGCTAATGTTTTCAAGCCAGAAGCGCGTAAATTTTATGCATTGGAGGCCTTATGGGCAGATGCTAAAGTTACATCATATAAATAATAATATAAGAATAAACGATGGAGAACGACATCAAGAAGGTAGAAAAAGATATAAATAAAAGTGCCACAAAGAGCTCTAATAATAAGAATAGAATACCAAACCCTTTAAAGGGCGCAGGACAAAGCGGTAATAATAAGGGATTTAATTTTTATTGGGTTTATGGAATAATTGCTGCAATATTTATTCTATTAAATGTATTTAGCTCACAAACACCTACCGACAACCTTATTCAAAAGGGGAAACTTATTACAATGCTTCGCACTGGCGATGTTGAGAAAATTATTGTTGTAAATAAGGATGAATATGCGGAGGTATATGTAAAATCTGACAAGCTAGAATCTTATCCTTCATTAAAACCCAGTGATAGCCCATTTGGAATGAGAGCTGCTCACTTTGTTTATAATGGAGATTTAGAGAGCTTTGGCGAAACTATACAGAAGGTACAAGAAGAGAATGATGTATTTGAGGTAGATAGAGTATATATTGAACACGAAAACAGAGTAGATTATACCTCTCAGATTCTAAGCTGGTTATTACCATTGGGATTAATCATCTTATTTTGGGTATTCATTATGCGAAAAATGGGTGGAGGTGCTGGAGGTGCTGGAGGTCAAATTTTTAATATTGGCAAATCTAAGGCTCAACTATTTGATAGCAACCTAAAGCAAAAAATTACTTTTAACGATGTAGCAGGATTAGCAGAGGCTAAAGTAGAGGTTATGGAAATTGTTGATTTCCTTAAAAAGCCTGAAAAATACACTGAATTAGGAGGAAAAATTCCTAAAGGAGCACTCTTGATAGGCCCTCCTGGCACTGGTAAAACCTTAATTGCTAAGGCTGTAGCTGGCGAGGCAGAAGTTCCATTTTTCTCAATAGCAGGATCTGATTTTGTAGAAATGTTTGTGGGCGTAGGTGCTTCACGAGTAAGAGATTTGTTTAAAACTGCTAAAGAAAAAGCCCCATGTATTATATTTATTGACGAAATAGATGCAATAGGTAGGGCTCGTGGAAAAAATCAAATGCAAGGAGGAAATGACGAAAGAGAGAATACTCTAAATCAGTTATTAACTGAGATGGATGGTTTTAGCAACAACCAAGGGGTTATTATTCTTGCAGCCACCAACCGAGCAGATGTACTTGATAAAGCACTACTTCGCGCAGGTCGTTTCGATAGGCAGATTCAAGTAGAGCTTCCTGATCTTGTTGAGAGAGAGGCTATATTTAAAGTTCATGCCAAGCCACTTAAAACACGAAAAGATTTAGATTTATCATCATTAGCAAAACAAACTCCTGGCTTTGCCGGCGCTGATATTGCTAATGTATGTAATGAAGCAGCCCTTATTGCTGCCAGAAGTAATGCTAAAGACATTGGCAAGCAAGATTTCATGGATGCTATTGATAGAATAATTGGCGGGCTTGAGAAACGTAACAAAATTATATCTCCAATTGAAAAGAGTACTATTGCTCACCATGAAGCTGGTCATGCTTCTGTAAGTTGGTTATTAGAACATGCTAATCCATTAGTAAAAGTAACTATTATTCCTAGAGGCAAAGCTCTGGGCGCAGCATGGTATCTTCCTGAAGAGAGACAGATTACTACTTTCGAGCAAATGTTTGACGAAATGACGTCAGCAATGGGAGGAAGAGCAGCTGAGCAAGTTATATTTGGGAAAGTATCTACAGGAGCACTTAACGACTTAGAAAAAGTTACCAAGCAAGCTCAAGCAATGGTTGCATATTATGGACTTAACGATAAGGTAGGTAATATTAGTTATTACGATTCAAGCGGGCAATCTGAATATTCATTCCAAAGACCATATTCTGAAAAAACTGCTGAGCTGATAGACAAAGAAGTTCATGATTTGGCAGAAAAAGCATATAAAAGAGCTGTTGAAATTTTAACTAATAATACTGATAAGTTAAAGCAACTTGCTGAGAAACTTCTTATCGATGAGGTTATTTTCACTGATGATGTAGAAGCTATTTTTGGGCCAAGAAAGTTTGATGACAATAAGGCTCATGATGTATCTCGTACTATAAGTAAAGACTTTAAAGAAGGATATGCTGATTCTGAAAAACGAAAGAAGGAACATCTTGAAGAACGAAAAAAACAACAAGAAGAGTCAATAAAGAAAGCTGACGAAGAAGAAGAAGAGCAAAGAATTCAGAAAGAAAATAATGAAGAAATAAAGGCAAAATAATATTATAAATGCAAGAAACTACTGCAAGGGAACAAATTCTAAAGAAGATTCGATTGGCTAATATGGAAAAAGTCGATAATGAATATTCTAATATTGATTTATCAAGCAGCATATACACCCCACTATCTGAGGATTTGGATATTGTATTTGCTCAAGAATTGAATCAGCTAGAAGGACACTTTGTATACTGTGCAAATAAAGAGGAGTTTCTTGATAATATAAATAGACTTTTTACATCAAATAAGCTTAGCAAGATACATATAAAGGATACTGCTATAATAAACCTACTTAGTGAACTTGATATTAAAATTGCAAAGAAGGAAGAGAGCCCACATAATATCAATATATCGGTAACTGCATGCGAAGCATTGGTTGCAAGATTAGGTAGTGTGGTGGTTAGCTCAAAACAAGAAAGTGGAAGGCAACTAAACTTTATTCCTGACATTCATGTAGTAATTGCAAATAGAAGCCAAATTGTAGAAACTGTAAAAGATGCTATTACCCTTATGCTTGACAAATACAAAAATGATTTACCAAGCATGACCACTATAATATCAGGGCCTAGTCGCACTGCTGACATAGAAAAAACACTTGTATTAGGTGCACATGGGCCTAGAAGTTTAATTGTATTTTTAACTGAAGATAATATTTTATAAATATATATGAAAGAACTTATAATACGAAGCCTCACAGGTGCAATAATAGTTTTATCAATAGTTGGAAGTATTTTATATGACAAATATATATTTGCTTTACTATTTTTAATAATTACTGTATTTGGCACTTATGAATTCTATAAGATGTTAGATAAGACTCGTTATAGAGCTCAAATAGTTTTCGGAACAACTATCGCTGGAATATTATATTCAATAATGGCACTTATAGCCTTAGGTCACCTTAATGCTTTGTATTTAAGCCTTGTTGTTGTTCTTTTCTTTATCATCCCAATTAGGGAGCTTTATAGAGATAGTAAATGCCCAATTGCTAATATTTCGTTAACTATTTTCGGAATATTGTATGTTAGTTTAACATTTGGAATGCTAAATTTACTTTTTTACCATGGGTATAAAGGAGAAGAAACATTTCACTTTATACTAGCATTTTTTATTGTAATATGGGCTTCAGATACATTTGCATATCTAACAGGAGTAAGTATTGGTAAACATAAATTATTTAAGAGAATATCTCCAAAAAAATCATGGGAAGGACTCTTTGGAGGACTCGTTGCCGCAGTTGCTGTAGGATATATATTTTCCACTTTATACTCTGATTTAAGTGCTATATCGTGGATGGCGTATGCTTTTGTAATTAGTATTGCAGGAGTATATGGCGATTTAATTCAGAGTATGTTTAAACGTAGTTTATCCCTTAAAGACTCTGGGAAAATCCTACCAGGTCATGGTGGTATTTTAGATAGATTTGATGGTATTTTTGTGGCAGCTCCAGTAGCTATTGCATATATCATGCTTTTTTCTTAATTTTACAAAATAATTACAAAACAATGGTATATAAATTACATAGAGAAGGAAAACGAATAATACCTACATTTTTTATTATTTTGTCGGCATTATTAGCTCTCTTTCATTTCATCATTCCTTCAGAAGGATATTGGTTAGTACTATTAACTATACTGGATATATCGGCATTTGTATTTTGGCTTATGGTAATATCATTCTTCCGATGGCCTGATATTGATGTAAAACAAAATGAGAACCATATACTATCACCAGCCGATGGCACTGTAGTAGTGGTTGAAAAAACTGTAGAAACTGAGTATCTTAATGAGAAACGTATTCAGGTTTCAATATTTATGTCACCATTTAATACTCACATGAATCGCTACCCTATTTCTGGGGATTTTATTTATAATAAATACCACGATGGCAAATTTCTTGTTGCATGGGATCCAAAATCATCAACTGATAACGAAAGAAATACTATTGTAATTAAAAATGATAAGATAACTCTATTAGTTAGGCAAATTGCAGGAGCTGTAGCCCGACGCATACGTTGGTATGGCAAAGAAGGTGATAAAGTAAATCAAGGAGATCAGCTTGGATTTATAAAGTTTGGCTCAAGAGTAGATTTATTCTTACCTCTAGATGCTAAAATCAATGTTGAATTAGATCAAAAAGTAAGAGCTGGCAAAACAATAATTGCTGAAATATAGTAAGCCAAGCAAAATAAGTAGTGAGAAATAAATAATGTCGTGAAATTATTTTATGAAAACAAAAAAAATCTCCGACCAAATTGCTTGAAAATCTAATTAAAAAAGTATTTATTACTATGGCAATTTGGGCGCATCCTTTTCCTGAGGACCTAACAAAATAATTATCAAATCATTAAATAATACGACAATAAATCATTCCTATTACTTACGTGGCTATCTCTACTCAATAATTACTGAATTCTTTTCCATAATTGATGAATCTTCAAAAGTTATAGTTCTTCCAGGGAAATTATTAAATAGTGTATAATCGTGAGTAGCCATTACCACTGTTCGTCCTGATTTAGAAATATCATGCAATAATCTCATAATTCCATTTGAAGTTTCGGGATCTAGATTTCCTGTAGGCTCATCAGCAAGTATTAGCTCTGGCTCATTTATTAAAGCTCTAGCAATAACAATACGCTGCTGCTCACCACCAGAAAGTTGATGCGGCATCTTATGTCCTTTGGTGTCCATTTTTACGTTATTAAGAACTTCCTTCAATCGCTTATCCATCTTCTTTTTGTCTTTCCAGCCAGTGGCTTTCATAACAAATAGAATATTTTCAGCCACACTCCTATCCATTAATAATTGAAAATCTTGAAATACAATTCCTAGCTTTCTACGTAAAAATGGAATCTGCTTACGCTTTAACTTATTTAAGCTATAACCAACAATAGAAGCCTCCCCATCTTTCATGGGCAAATCAGCATAAAGCAGCTTCATCAAACTACTTTTACCACTTCCTGTACGTCCTACAAAATAAACAAACTCTCCCTTATCAATCTCCAAATTTACATCCTTAAGTATCATTATATTTTGATGAAATACTGATACCCCTTTAAGGTCTACTAATGTATTCATAAGCTTAATTTTTATTTTTTATATAATACAATTCTCCATACTGCATATTCTCAATTATAAGGGCTATATCTTCAGTATACTCCTGTAGATTATCTTTTGCAAGAGCTTTTACGTATGTACTAGCTTTAAAATATGATAATAATGCAAAATTATCATCTCTAAATTGAATATAATTAGGAATATTGCCACTCCCTTTAACCTTCATTATATGCATAAAAAGTATTATTTATTTAATAATGCGAAAATATGAGTTTTTATTGAATGTTTTCCCAATTTTAATTCAAAGAATGAAAACCTATTTGTTAATATCTTTACCGAAACAATGATTTAGAATAATAAACAAAAAGCCAATAATTGCAATCAATTCAAGCTTCTTAATAATACTTAAATAACAAAATATAAAATATATGTAGCTGTATTTTCCTTACTTTTGTATGTTATATTAATAATTATTATTTTATGAAATTCGATTTACAACATACCGACCCTAAGAGTAAAGCACGTGCAGGGATAATGCATACAGATCATGGTGATATAGAAACTCCTATATTTATGCCTGTGGGCACCGCTGGAACGGTAAAAGCTGTCCATATAAAAGAACTTAGCGAAGACATAAAAGCACAAATTATTTTAGGTAATACATACCACCTATTTCTTCGTCCGGGATTAGAAGTTATTGAAGGTGCTGGTGGATTACATAAATTCAACGGATGGAAAGGCCCAATACTTACTGATAGCGGTGGATACCAAGTATATTCTTTGAGCGATACACGTAAGATTAAGAAAAATGGCGTTCACTTTCGTAGCCATATTGATGGATCAAAACATCTTTTTACTCCAGAGAATGTTATAGAAACTCAGCGTATTATTGGAGCAGATATAATAATGGCATTTGACGAATGTACACCCTATCCATGTGATTATGATTATGCAAAAAACTCTATGCATATGACTCACAATTGGCTGCAAAGATGTATCGATCATTTTGATAAAACAGAGCCTAAATATGGGCATTCGCAAAGCTTCTTTCCTATAGTACAAGGAAGCACTTATAAAGATTTGAGAAAGCAGTCAGCAGAAATGATTGCCAGCAAAGGTGCCGAAGGAAATGCTATTGGAGGACTTTCTGTTGGCGAGCCTCACGAACTAATGTATGAAATGACTGAGCTTGTTACTGATATTTTACCAGAAGACAAACCAAGATACCTGATGGGAGTTGGTACTCCATCAAATATATTAGAAGGAATATCGCTTGGAGTAGATATGTTTGACTGCGTAATGCCTACTCGTAATGGCAGAAATGGCATGCTATTTACTAGCGAAGGAATTATAAATATTAAAAATAAAAAATGGTATAACGACTTTAGCCCCATTGATACCAACGGGCTTTCGTTTGTTGATAGTCAATATACTAAAGCATATTTACGACACCTTTTTGCAGCAAAAGAAAGCCTTGGGCCGATGATAGCAAGTATTCATAATTTGGCTTTCTATCTATGGTTGGTTAAAGAGGCACGTAAACACATAATTGCTGGTGATTTTGCTTCATGGAAAGCTGTAATGCAGAAAAAAGTAGAAACTAGATTATAGTTTATTCTGGAGCTACCTATTTACGCAAGCATACCAGAACACAGAGGCAGGCATCATCAATTAATAAATATTAGATATGAAATCAAAAGAAGAAATAACAAATAACTGGCTACCACGCTATACTGGTAAAGACATAAATACATTTGGCAAGTATATATTGCTTACAAATTTCATAAACTACGTAGATATTTTTGCAGAATTATACGATGTAGAAATTGAGGGCAAAGATAAAGCAATGCAAAGCGCAAGTTTTAATAATATTACTATTATAAACTTTGGCATGGGCAGTCCTATGGCAGCAACAGTAATGGATTTATTAAGTGCTATTAAGCCAGATGCTGTGCTTTTTTTAGGAAAATGTGGCGGATTAAAGAAGAAAAATAAGCTTGGAGATTTGATACTTCCCATTGCAGCAATAAGAGGTGAAGGAACTTCAGATGATTACTTTGTGCCAGAAGTACCTGCAATGCCCGCTTTTGCTCTTCAAAAAGCAATCTCTAAGAGCATTTCTAAATTTGACAGAACATACTGGACAGGAACTATATACACTACCAATCGCAGAGTATGGGAGCATGATGAGGAGTTTAAGAAGTATTTACGCTCAACTCGTGCAATGGGTATTGATATGGAAACTGCAACAATTTTCACTGTAGGATTTTATAATCAAATTCCTACAGGAGCACTTCTGCTAGTTTCGGATCAGCCAATGATATCTTCTGGTATAAAAACTGAAGAAAGTGACAAAAAGGTTACTTCAAAATTTGTATTGGATCATATAAAAATTGGCATTGACGCTCTGGAAAATCTTATTGACAGTAAAAATAAAGTTAAGCACCTATTATTTAGCTAATAAACTATTTGCCCGCAATGAAGTACGAAGAAATAATACAATCCATAAAGAAAAAGATTTTTGTTCCCATATACTTTCTATATGGTGATGAAGGTTTTTTTATTGATGAGATATGTAGTGCTATTGATAAAAATGTTTTGAGTGAAGGGGAAAAGGATTTCAATCAAACAATTGTTTATGGTAAAGACACTACCATAGAGAGTATTATTACTATGGCTAAGCGATTTCCAATGATGTCGAGCCATCAAGTAATACTTGTAAGAGAGGCACAGCATTTAGATAAAATAGAATTACTAGAATCGTATATAAATAACCCCCAAAAATCTACCATATTAGTAATTTGTTATAAGTATAAAAAGCTGGATGGCAGAAAAGCTTTTGCAAAAAAACTCAAAAAGAACCACTTAGTATTTGAATCTAAGAAACTCTATGACAACCAGGTTCCAATATGGATTGAGAACCATGTAAAAGCTCAAGGATTTTCTATTATTCCATCAGCAAGTAGATTATTATCAGAATATTTAGGTTCTGATTTATCAAGAATTACCAATGAAGTACAGAAATTACTAATTAATGCTAAAGTAGGTCAAACAATTACTGAAGATGAAATTCAGGAAAAGATTGGAATTTCAAAAGATTATAATGTTTTTGAATTACAAAAGGCGCTAGGAAAAAAGGATGTACTAAAAGCGAATAGAATAATAACCTATTTTGCATCTGATCCTAAAAATCATCCATTGGTAATGGTTATTGCGATTTTATATAATTACTTTATTAACTTAGGCATTATTAATTCTTTACAAGATAAATCCTCTAGTTCAATAGTTTCTGCTTTGGGGATAAATCCATTTTTTGTAAATGAGTTATCACAGTCAGCGCATAATTATTCATATGCTAAAATAGTGAGAATAATAGGTTATTTGAGAGAATATGATGCCAAAGGCAAAGGTGTAGACAATCCATACACTAGTAATGACGATCTATTTAAAGAACTAATTTATAAGATATTACATTAATTATAAATAATGAAACACAAAAAAATACACGGAGCCGGAGCATATATTTGGATACCATTTATATACTTATTCTCACTTATGCCACATTGGGTAATGTATGGTATTTCTGATTTTTTCTATTTTATACTATACAAAGTTATAGGCTATAGGAAGAAAGTTGTTTACGAAAATCTTAAGAATAGTTTTCCAGAAAAATCGCATGAAGAGATTATTGATATTCAGAGAAAATTCTTCCGTCATTTGGTAGATATAATGCTAGAAACAGTAAAAGAATTTACTATTAGTAAAAAAAGCATTAAAAAGCGATTTAAGTTTACAAATCCTGAAGAATTCCAGAAGCATTACGATAATAATAAAAGCGTAATGATGCTTATGGGTCATTATGGAAATTTTGAATATGGAGTAACGGCACCACTATGGGTACCGCAAGAATGTTGGGCTGTATATGGTAAAATAGAAAATCCTGTAATGGACAAATATCTTGTGCACACAAGAGAGCGCTTTGGATTTACCCTCTACCCTATGGAAAAAACTTATGATGTAATGCTAGGTCATACTCAAGGCGATAAGTTATATATGTTTATGGCTGATCAAAGCCCACATGCTGATAAAATTAAATATTGGCTTCCTTTCCTAAATCAAGAAACAGGTGTTCATATGGGAGCAGAGAAACTTTCGAAAATGCTTGACCTTGCAGTTGTATTTATTGATATACAAAGAGTAAAGCGTGGTTATTATGAGATTACAGCACGTACACTTTTCGATAATCCCAAAGAAACTAAAGAATTTGAAATAACAAATAAATACTTTGAGATACTAGAAGAGATAATAAGAAAAAAGCCTGAAAATTGGCTATGGTCTCACAAAAGATGGAAGTATAAGCGCGGAGTAAAGTATTAATTAATTATTGCTTAATATTGATAATTTACTTTTTATATTTGATAAATTATTAATAGGTATTTTGATTTGCTTATAGTTATTATTTTTACATTAGCAGAATTATCATTTAGAAATAAACCAAAAACATATATAATGAAAGTAACAGTAGTAGGAACAGGATATGTAGGTCTAGTAACAGGTGCATGCTTAGCAGAAGTAGGTATTGATGTTACTTGTATTGATATTGACGTGAAAAAAATTGACAACCTAAATAAAGGAATTATTCCTATTTGGGAGCCAGGGCTGGAGGCCATGGTGAAAAGAAATTTTGATTCTAACAGATTACATTTTTCAACAGATTTATCTATATCTCTTAATGATACAGAAGTTGTATTTGGCGCAGTAGGCACACCTCCTGATGAGGATGGCTCTGCAGACTTGAAATACGTATTAGAAGTTGCGCGAGAAGTAGGCCGCCATATGAATAATCATTTGGTAATGGTAACTAAGAGTACTGTACCTGTAGGCACAGCGGAGAAAGTTCGCAATGCATTGCAAGATGAGCTTAATAAGCGAGGTTCTGACCTGAGCTTTGATATTGCATCTAATCCAGAGTTTTTGAAAGAGGGTGATGCTGTAAATGATTTTTTAAAGCCAGACAGAATTGTAGTTGGTGTAGAATCTGATAAAGCCAAGGAAATAATGGCACGATTATACAAGCCATTTACATTAAACGGTCACCCAGTAATATTTATGGATGTACCATCTGCTGAGATGACAAAATACGCTGCAAACTCAATGTTGGCAACTAAGATTAGCTTTATGAATGATATTGCTAATCTATGTGAAATTATGGGTGCTGATGTTAATCAAGTGAGAGCTGGAATTGGATCCGATACTCGTATTGGTCATAAATTTATTTATCCTGGAATTGGTTATGGAGGTAGCTGTTTCCCTAAAGATGTGAAAGCTCTTATAAAAACTGCTGATGACCATGATTATTCCATGAGAATTCTAAAAGCAGTGGAAGAAGTAAACGAATCTCAAAAATCACGTTTATTTTATAAGGCTATGCAATATTTCAATAGCGACCTAAAAGGTAAAACTATTGCACTTTGGGGCTTATCATTTAAGCCTAAAACAGATGATATGCGTGAGGCTCCTGCACTAATTCTTATTGACAAACTAATAGAGCAAGGCGCTAAGGTTAAAGCTTACGATCCTGTTGCTATGGAAGAAAGTAAGAGACGTATTGGTGATAAAATTGAATATTCTGAAGATAAGTATGGTGCATTAGTTGATGCTGACGCTCTAATGCTTGTAACGGAATGGCCAGAATTTAGAATCTCTGATTTTGATGTAATGGGTAAATTGCTTAAGAATAAAGTTATTTTTGATGGCAGAAACCTTTTTGACAGAATAGATGTTGAAAAAAATGGTTTTGACTATTTTAATATAGGTACAGAAAAGAAATAGATTTAATTCTATAATAATACCAAATATATAGTCATAGGTCTAAAGATATTCTTTTAGATCTATGACTTTTTTTATCAATAATAGTATTCGTTTCTATATTTACTTTTTTTTGCACTTCGACTATGGTCAACCAAAAAGTAACAGACTAACAGCGCAGCAAGACAAGAAATACACCCACTAAGGATAAACGCCTAAAAATTGGTTAATAATTCTAAATTATAAAAACGCTTCTATGGGTAGAATGCCAAATAAAAAGTTAATAAACTTAATTACCTAAAATTCATGATATTATATTCTTAATATATCATCCCAAAAAGCCATAGAGGAATTTTATTTCCTACACCAAATTCCATATCATCAGCAGCGATAAATGAATTCTCTATTCCAGCAATTTGTTTAAAATCTTTATTTTTACCTCCAATTTCAAACAGGTATTTATCATCAATCATAAAATCACCTTTCTCTGGGTATGTTATAGAATAACCCCCTGAGAGTTGATTCAAAAAGAATGTTTCTCTAAGATTACCTTTATTTGGCAAATCAGCTTTAATAGCAAACATATAGTTAGTATTATCTAAATATATTTTTTCTGGTTTTTTCAAAATGCCCATACCATAGCTATCTTTATGAATTGAGTTCAAAACTCCTGCTTGTTGCAAATAGGTAATATATAAAAGCACAGTTTTTCTGGAAACTTGCATCTTGCTTGCCAAAGCTGATATATTAGGTTTAAAAGGAACAGACTGACTTAAAATATAAAGCAACTGCTTAATTTTACTAATTATAGAAACATCTGTATTACGCAATAAAGGCAATTCTATTTCAATAATCATATTAATTACTTCTTGAATTCGTTTATAGTATAAGTCATCATTTCTATCAAAAAAAGGAAAATAACCAGTTCTTAAATACTCATCGAAATACTTAAGTGGCTTTATACTATCGCCAATATTCAATGCTATTTCTTGATGATTATTCAGAATATCTCTCAATTCAATGGTCTCTATTTTTGCTTTATGTCTATAATTCAGAAATTCTCTAAAAGATAAACCACGCATATTATAAACCAATGCTCTTCTACTTAAATCTGCTTTAGAATTAAGAATTTCCAATAATGATGAACCCGTAAAAACAATTCTAAGTTCAGGATAAATATCATAAATATTTTTTAATTCAATTGACCAATTAGCATACTTATGTACTTCGTCAATAAAAAGATGTTCACCTCCTTTAGCTACAAATTCTTCTACAAAATTTATTAATCTGTGGTCAGAAAAATAGAAATTATCCAATGAAACGTATAAAGCTTTTTCTGATGAGCCGTAATTAGTCTTTATATATTGCAAAAGAACTGTAGTTTTACCTACTCCTCTTGAGCCTTTAATACCAATCAATCTTTCGTTCCAAGGCAACTCATTTAGTATATATCTCTGAAAATCAAGACTTACTCCTTTAACAAGAATTGAATGTATCTTTCTTAATGTATCCATAATTATCTATTTTTGTAATCTACAGAACACAAAAGTAATGCTTTTTTGTAACTTATACAACACATTTTATACTTATTTTGTAATTTACAGATTACATTTATAGTATTATATTGTAATCTGCTGATTACAATTATAGTGTAAAATTGTAATCTACTGATTACAATTTTGCTTATTTTATGTAACATATAGGCTATTTAATGAATTTTAAGATTGAGAAAGAATTTTGAAATATATCTGGCGTTATGATATTAAATTGGTATATCAATTGTAAATTCTATAGAACATTATCGCAATAAACTAAGCATCTTGTACCAAATAATTTATTTCACTAAAGCATCATACAAAACTTCCACTGGATGCAGAGCGTCTTTTTCTGCTCCATCATGTATCTGATGTCGGCAACTAGTACCAGGCGCTACAATTATTTCATGAGCAGGCATTTTACGAACAGCTGGAAAAAGCACCAACTCTCCTACTGCCATAGAAATATCATAATGTTCTTTTTCGTAGCCAAAACTACCAGCCATACCACAGCAACCAGAAGGAATTTCTTCTACAGAATAATTACTCGGAAAACCTAGCACTGCCATAGTAGATAATGTACCAGCTACAGCCTTTTGCTGACAATGACCGTGAAGTTTTATATTTACTGCATTATCGGTAAACTGAGATTTAGTAATACTACCTTTTTTCATCTCTTGCCATAAAAACTCATCAACCATAAGAGCATTACTTCCTAAGTTACGAGCTTTATCCCTTAATTCTTCATCAACTAATTCTGGATATTCATCTCTAAAAGTTAAAATTGCAGAAGGCTCAATTCCAATAAGCTTCATATTATCGCCAACTTTATCGGCAAGCATTTCAACATTAGCATTTGCAATCTTTTTAGCTTTTCGTAATAATCCTTTTGATAAAAATGTACGTCCACTAACTTTATGTTTAGGAATAATAACCTCATAACCAAGACTATTAAGCAATTTCATGGTTTTAATTCCTATCTCTACATCATTATAATTGGTAAACTCATCTGCAAATAACATAACTTTACCCTTAGATGTATCACCATTATATTTATTTGCTATAGTCCAAGATCGTAATGTTGTTTTATAAAGAGTAGGAATACTTCTTTTTGGAGCAAAACCGATAGCATTCTTAATAATTTCTGATAAAAACTTATTCTTTGCCACAAAATTAAAAGCCCATGGCAATATCATGCCTAGCTTACTTATACTAGTAATATATGCAATAAAAAGAGAGCGAATAGGAACACCATGTTTATCATACCAATGTTGAAGAAATTCTGCTTTAAATTTCGTCATATCAATATTACTCGGGCACTCACTTTTACAAGCCTTACAAGATAAACAAAGATCTAAAGAATCGTATATTTCCTTATGGTCAAAAGGATTTATTTTTGTAGAATTAGTAATATACTCACGGAGTGTATTAGCTCTAGCCCGCGTTGCATTCTGTTCGTCGCGAGTAGCCATATAACTTGGGCACATAGTACCACCTGTAAGCTCAGTTTTACGGCAATCACCAGAACCATTACACTTTTCAACCCCACGCAGGAATCCACCCGTTGAGGAAAAGTCAAATATAGTTTCAATCTCCTTAGTTTGCTGACCAGGCTTATACCTAAGCTGCTCATTCATTTTGGGAGTTTCGGTAATCTTTCCTGGATTCATTATATTATTGGGGTCCCAGATATTTTTTACTTCTTTTATCAGTTTATAATTATGCTCACCAATCATAAGCGGAATAAACTCTCCCCTCAATCGACCATCGCCATGTTCTCCAGAAAGCGATCCTTTATATTTTTTTACCAAATGTGCTGTTTCCAAAGCTATAGTATGAAACATTTCCACATCTTCTTTCTTTTTAAGGTCAAGAACTGGTCTCAGGTGTAATTCGCCAGTAGCAATATGTGCATAATACACACATTCTAAATCATACTTTGCCAAAATAGCATCAAATTCTTCAATATAAGCTGGCAGTTTTTCAGGAATAACAGCCGTATCCTCAATTACAGGAACAGGTTTTGCGTCACCAGGCATATTAGCAAGAAGCCCTAAGCCTGCCTTACGCAAACTCCACACTCTTTTAATATTAGCACCTGTTACCACAGGAAAATGAAAACCATAATTAGAACTACGTAATTCAGCTTCCATAGCTTCAATTTTCAATTGCAAAGTTTTCTCATCATTCTCTGTAAACTCAACAATAAGTATAGCTCCTGGATCGTCTTTAACAAAAAACCTATTCTTAGCTTGAGTAGGATTTGCTTTTGTAAGATCCATAATAGCCTTGTCCATCAGCTCTATAGAAACAGGCTTATGCTTTAGGGCTATAAGATTTGCTTTTAATGATTCCTGAACAGAATTTAAATGTACACAAACTAGCGCTTTATTTTTTGGTGGTAAATCCACAAGATTAAGCCTAATGGCAGTAGTAAAAGCTAAAGTTCCCTCCGACCCTGCCAACAGTTTTGAAAAGTTGAATGTAGGTTCATCAGAACCAAAGAATGACTCCGCAAGCAATAAATCTATTGCATAGCCTGTATTTCTCCTATGTAAATCAGGCTCGGGAAATTCCTTAATAATTTCTTCTTGATTTTCTTTATTTTCAAGAATTGCTTTAGTTTTCCTATAAATATCACCCTCCAAAGTATCAAGTTGGCATTTGGAATCAAATTCACTTTTAGATACATCTTCAAAAACAACCTCAGAACCATCCGAAAGAATGGTTTCTAATTTAAGAGTATGCTCACGAGTACTTCCATAAACTAAGGAATGCGCTCCACAAGAATTATTACCCACCATACCAGCTATCATACAACGGCTGGAGGTAGATGTTTCTGGGCCAAAGAAAAGTCCATGTGCACTAAGCATAAGGTTGAGATCATCTAGAATAACTCCAGGTTCTACATCCACCCACTTCTCCTTCACATTGAGCTCAATTATCTCCGTCATATACTTACTAACATCCACAATGATACCGCTACCAACAACTTGGCCTGCTAATGAGGTGCCAGCAGTACGTGGAATTAATGGAACATTATTTGAATTTGCAAAATCAATAAGCTTATGAATATCTTTCTTATCCATAGGACGAGTAACTGCAATAGGCAATTCCTTATAAGCTGAGGCATCAGTAGAATAAAGAGTTCGCAGGTATTCATCAAGATATATATCTCCTTGAAAATCCTTCCTTAGCCCCTCCAACTTATTGTGAATGTCATTCATATTTTCAATTTTGTAATTATGCAAATATAATTGGTTTTGGGATTTGTTTTTACTTATTATTTGTTTCTAATAATTAATATTAATAAATCCAAGTAAATGACAAAAATCTAAGTACATGAAAAAAAACACCAATGTGATACATCACTTTTTTTATAATAATTTATATCTAATAATCCACGAATTACAGTTTAAGGATAAAATCAATAAAGTATAGTTTTAGTTAGACATGGCTGTCATACTGAGTTTCCCTAAGGAAATACAGGAGCTAATGAAAAATGAATATCTATTGTATTAAAAGCGAAGGCTTCGCTAGCTTATAACTAAATTAATTCACCATAAACTTAATAGTTTAGGCAGTAAATGCATAAGTAATAAAACGACAAATGAAAATTCAATAACTATTGATATGAGTAAACTAAGTAAAGGCATATACCTCTATAAACTACTGAATACAAATAATAATACAGCATCATTTGGTAAAATATTGAAGCAATAATTAAACACTCATTCTGTTTATAATTATCATATTATTATCAAAATGTTATTTCATAGGTTCTATCCAATAACCGACCACTTTTTAAGTACTTTTGCTTCATAAATTAAAACAAAATTAATGGAAATAGCAATTATAGCCCACGATGGCAAAAAGGCAGAGATGGTATCATTTTTAATGCAACATCTTAATGTACTAAAGAGTAAAAATATTGAATTAGTATCAACAGGCACTACTGGTGATCATGTTGAAAAAGCTGGACTTTCTGTACAGAAATTTCATTCTGGGCCAATTGGTGGCGATGCCGAAATTGCTGCAAGAGTGGTACAAGGACTAACAAA
>JAGLDA010000149.1 GCA_023145955.1 Bacteroidales bacterium | reverse complement strand
TGATGGAAGTACATTTATTATTAAATATGATATAAATGGTGGTTTTATTTGGGCTAAGAAAGAAGACTTCGTTGGCGAAGGTTATAGTTTGACTATTGATAATTCAGATAATGTTATTCTAACAGGAACATTCATTGACACGATAAGTATCGGAAGTGCAGTTCTTCAGAGTGCAGGTTCTGAGGACTGTTTTATTGTTAAATATAATTCTAGCTCAGCATTTCAATGGGCCAAAAGGGCTGGTGGAGAGTATGTAGAGTATACAAGCTTGGTGTCTACCGATGCTAATGATAATATTTATATTTCTGGGGAATATGTGTCTGAGACTGTTACAATAGGATCCTATAGCTTTCCTATGTTAGCAGGAGAAGGAAACGTTCTTTTGGCTAAGTTAAATCCTAATGGGGGTGTAATATGGGCAAAATCTTTTGGCGATATTGATGATGCTACTAATTGGTGGGATGAAGTTACCTGGCCAACGGGTATTATTACTGACGATAATGGTAATACATATATTAAAGGTAATTTAAGTTATGAAGGTAAGTTCGATAATATTAAATTGGAAAATAGTGATTCTTACTTTAATAAGTTTATAGCTAAAATAGATAGTAGCGGAACTACATTATGGGCAAAAGGAATATATCAACCAGTTCAATCGCATAATTTTGATTATAATCAATTTGATATTGATGATGAAGGTAATGTGTATTTTGGAATGCAAGCAAAAACTATATTAAACTTTGGTACTGCATACCAGTATAGTCCAACTAGTAATAGTGATTTATTTATAGCTAAATACTCTACAATAGGCGATTTGGAATGGGTAAAAACAATGGAAGGTATTGATTATGGTTATACCTGGATTAGTAGTGTTGCAGTATATGATACTGCTAATGTTTTTGTTGCAGGTTTCTTTAGAAATCAGTTAGCAATAGATGGAGCAATAATGAATTCAAATATTTATCATGGTTTTATTTCCATGTTAGGACCAAACATTATTACAGGGTTCAAAGATATTTATAATAATAACAGCTCCAAAATAGAAATATTCCCAAACCCTACTTCTGATAATATTTCATTTGTTACGGATAAGAATATTACTAATGCAATAATAAATATATACTCTATTAATGGCGCATTAATTAAAACTCAAACAATTAATAGTAATGCTGTTAATGTTAGTAAACTTTCTAAGGGGATTTATATAGTAAAAATCACTTCTGAAAAAGGAAAAGTGTATTTATCTAAGTTTGTAAAGAATTAGGCCTGTATATTCAACTTGAATTCAGATTTGATAAATTATAATATACAAATAAAGCCACTTTTCATAAATATATGAAAAGTGGCTTTATTAGGTATATAAATATCTTATTTTATAATAAAATATGAGCTTATTATAACAGTATTAAATTTTAGCCAAAGCTTGATCTAAATCTGCAATAATGTCCTCTACATCTTCAATTCCTACAGCAAAGCGTACTAGGCCGTCAGTAATTTGAGCTTCTTCTCTATGTTCTTTTGAGATTTTAGAGTGAGTCATTGACGCAGGGTGTTGAATAAGAGTTTCAACTCCTCCCAACGAAACTGCTAATAATGCTAAATGTACATTGTCCATTAACACTTTTCCAGCTTTTAGTCCACCTTTTACTTCAAAGCTAATCATGCTACCAGGGCCACTCATTTGTTTTTTAGCCAATTCGTATTGTGGGTGTGATTTCAATCCAGGATATTTTACCCATTCTACCTTAGGGTGATTATCAAGGTAATCAGCCACTTTAATAGCATTTTCTTGAGCTCTATCTATTCTTATCCCTAAAGTTTTAAGACCACGAATTACAAGATATGCTTGATGTGGGTCCATATTGCTACCAATATTTACCATAGCACCTCTAATTGCAGCATAATGCTCTTCGGTACGAGTTATAACCATTCCGGCAACAATATCAGCATGTCCATTTATAAATTTTGTAAGTGAATGGAGTACTATATCTACGCCCATTTCAAAAGGTTTCTGCAAGTATGGAGAGCTAAAAGTATTGTCAATACAAACAGGAATGCCATGCTTATGAGCAATCTTCACAACAGCTTTAATATCAGTAATGCCTATTGTAGGATTTGCTGGAGTTTCTATATATATAAGTTTAGTATTTTCTTGAATAGCACTTTCTACATTTTGAGCATCAGTAGCATCCACATAAGTAGATTCTGTACCGAATTTCTTAAACATAGTTTCCATTACAACTCTTGAAGGACCATATACTGCATTATGACTCACTATATGCGATCCAGCTCCTAATAAACCAAAATAAACAGCAGTAACAGCACCCATTCCTGAGCCGCAAGCTACCCCTTTGTAACCACCTTCAAGGTCAGCAACAGCAACTTCTAAAGAGTTTATAGTTGGGTTTCCAATGCGTGTATATATATATCCATCATCTTCGCCAGCAAAACATGCTGCGCCATGGTCGGCACTTTTAAAAGAGAAAGTTGATGTTTGATAAATTGGCACTGTAGCGCTTCCAAATTCATCATTAATAGCTCCAGAGTGGATTAGTTTTGAATTAAATCCTAAATTTTTAGTATCCATTATTTATATTTTTTTGTGGCTTTAACCACATAAGTTTGTATTTGTTTTATAAGGATGCAAATATAATTTTTTATTTTATAATAGAGATTCTAAATAAAGTCTAAATTGTAATGAGAGAATGTTGTAATATGGAAATGATATAATTATACAATATGAGAATTTCACCATTAAATCATTCCACCATTCCATCATTAAATAATTATACCATTAAATAATTACACAAATACAAAATAAAAAAAACATACTTTTACAAGCCAGAAATTCGAAAAAATATCATAATATTATGAGTAATTTTATCCTTCATAAACCTTATGGCTATATTAGTCAGTTTGTCAGAAATCAAACCAAAAGGAAAAATAAAAAACTACTGTTTGAATTATTTGATTTTCCGAAAGGGACAATGGCTATAGGTCGTCTTGATGAAAAGTCAGAAGGCCTATTATTGCTTACCGGAGACGGAATGCTAAGTGAACAGGTTAGGAGTAAATCCGTAGATAAAGAATATTATGTGGAGGTGGATGGAATAATAGATTCAATTGCTGTTGAGAAATTAGAACATGGTGTTGAGATTGGAATTCAAGGAGAGAAATATGTAACTAAAAAATGTAATGCTAGATTAATTCCAAATCCAAATTTTCCCGAGCGTTCTGTTCGTGTTCGAAATCACCGCCCAACTTCGTGGGTGTCTATTACCATAAATGAAGGTAAATTTAGACAAGTGCGTAAAATGACTGCAGCAGTTGGATTCCCAACACTGCGTTTGGTGCGAGTTCGTATAGGTGGTTTACATATTGAGCAATTAATTCC
Organism: Bacteroidales bacterium; assembly: GCA_023145955.1. Lineage (GTDB taxonomy): Bacteria > Bacteroidota > Bacteroidia > Bacteroidales > UBA1556 > UBA6267. The sequence goes on along the minus strand of JAGLDA010000149.1, from coordinate 14,057 downwards.
TGGTAAAGTTATTGAAATAGATAATGACTTTGAAGGAGTGTTTTCTTGAAACAAATGTCATACTGAGTGTTTTTGCTCAGAAACGTAAACTGTTTCCTAATTAGCTAACAAAAAAAACTACTTTTGCAGCATGAATATTAACGAAAGAATAAAGGCATTATCACTATTAGGTAATAAGCTAAATGAACTTAAAGGTGAAAAAGTTGGTGGTGAATTTTGGCAATTACTAATTACCGCTGAGAATTTTAACCCATGGTTTTCTCAAGAATATTTGCAATTATCATTATCTAATATTATTGCAATGCTGAATGCTAATGCATTAAGTAATTGGATGAAGAATTATAATTATAATTTTGAAGAATCAGATATTAAAGTAGGAATAATTATGGCAGGAAATATCCCTTTGGTGGGGTTTCATGATTTCTTAAGTGTTATTATTAGTGGGAAGATTTTTGTAGGCAAATTATCTTCTAGCGACAAAATATTACTACCATATATTGCTGATTTATTAATAGAAATAGAACCACGATTTTCTGACAAAATTATTTTTGAAGAGGAGATGATGAAGTCTTTTGATGCCGTTATTGCCACTGGTAGCGATAATTCATCAAGGTATTTCGATTATTATTTTGGTAAATACCCAAATATTATTCGCAAAAACAGAAACTCTATAGCAATTATTAAAGGAGATGAAACTGCTGAACAGCTTAAATCTCTTGGTAAAGATGTGTTTTATTATTTTGGTTTAGGTTGTCGTAATATATCAAAGATATTGCTCCCTAAGGGTTATGATATAACTACTCTGCTCGATAATTTTCAGTCGTATGATAAGGCAAGTATGCATACTAAATATCTAAATAATTATGAATATCAGAAATCATTATTATTGATAAATAATGAAATGCATTACGATAATGGCTTTTTATTATTGCGAGAGAGAAAAGAAGTAGCTACAGCGGTATCAGTTATTAATTACGAGTTTTATGATGATTATGAAGCAGAAATACGACGACTAAATATGGAAAATGACCAAATTCAATGCGTTGTTGAAGGTAATAGTAGGGTAAAAAACGGAGTAATTTTCGGAAAAACACAAAGTCCTAAATTGATGGAATATGCTGATAATGTGGATGTAATTGACTTTTTAGCTAATCTAAAATAGGGCTTGTAAAAATATTATGAAAAAGTGCTCACATTGTTTTGTCATTTAATGAAATAGATGTACTTTTGTCCTCCGAAAATAAGGAAACCGAAAGGTTATTAAAACGATTATAAAATTATTAAAAAAATATAGATATGAAAGCAGACATTCATCCAAAAGATTATAGACTAGTTGTATTCCAAGACATGTCGAATGGTTATTCTTTTTTAACAAAGTCAGCAGTTAATACAAAAGAAACTGTTAAATGGGAAGACGGAAATGAGTACCCAGTATTTAAAATGGAAATTTCTCATACTTCACACCCATTTTACACTGGTAAGATGAAGCTTATTGATTCGGCTGGTCGTGTTGATAAATTTAAGAATAAGTACAAAAAACACTTCGATAAGAAGACTGTATAATTGTATTTTTCTTGTAAAATATTTAAAAGCTCCTTTTGGGAGCTTTTTTTTTGCATAAAAATTTAAGAATCTTTGTAAATACGAAAAAAAATCCTATCTTTGAAAGCACAAATCAAGAATTAATAGAAACAAAAAAAACACGATAATGAACTATATATTATTTGACGATCAGAAAGTTAGAGAAGACATGAAGCCTCTTACTTTTACAAAGCCAATTGCAGATTTACGATTTGGAATAAATACTATGAGGGAGAAGTGGGAACGAATTCTTGACGAAAAAACTTCGAGTCTAACAGAGCAATACCTTGCTAAAAAATACCCGCTTGTAAAAGCTGATGATAATATATTGATTAATAGCTCTGTATGTCCATCTGTAGAGTTGCTTAAAGAAATCCAAGGACTAAAAACAAATCAAGCTCTTGTTGGTAAAGAAAAAATAATAGCAATGAATTTGAGTCTGGATAATTTAGAGTCTATGGAAACTTCAGAAACAAATGAAGTGTCTTTATCCAGCGCTACTTTATGCTTAAATAATCCTTGGGATTTATTCTCAAAACTTGATAAAGTATTAGCTATAGATATTGAAGTAATTACTAAAGGTAGAAAATCTCAAGCTCTTAGCAAAACAAATAATGTAATAGGAGATAAACAAATATTTATAGAAGAGGGTGCTACTGTTGAGTTTGCGACACTTAATACTACAAATGGAGCTATATATATTGGAAAAAATGCTGAAGTAATGGAAGGATCAATTATTCGTGGACCTTTTTCTCTTGGCGATAATTCTGTAATTAAAGCTGGTGCTAAAATATATGGACCTACATCTATAGGCCCATTTTGTAAGATAGGTGGTGAGGTTAGCAATAGTATGATTATGGGTTATTCCAATAAAGCACATGATGGCTTCTTAGGAAACTCTGTACTTGGTGAATGGTGTAATCTTGGTGCCGGTACTAATGTATCTAATTTGAAAAACACCTACGATATGGTTCGTGTATGGAGTTATAGACTAGAAACATTTGTAAGTACAGATCTGCAATTTTGCGGCTTAATTATGGGAGACCATTCAAAAACTAGTATCAATAGTATGCTAAATACTGGTACAGTAGTAGGTGTTAGTACAAATCTTTTTGGTGGAGGTTTTCCTCGCCAATTTGTTAGCTCGTTTGGCTGGGGTGGTTTTAGTGGTTTCAAAAAGTATAACCTTAAGAAAGCAATTCAGGTTGCAGAAAAGGTTTATGCACGAAGAGGTAAAGAGTTTGATACTGTGGAAAAAAACATCTTTAAAGCGATATACGATTATACTATATAATTTTATATAATAATTAAAATTTTTAAATATTGGTTAAATCTGTTTTAGAATATGGGTTTAACTTTTATTTTTTATTACTACCGTATACCCTTGTATATTTAAGGTAATATTTCATAAATAGTAACATTATAATTACATACGATGAATAAGAAATTAGCTATTATATTTTTATTGTCAATAATAAGTTTTCAAATGGTTTTCGCTCAATTGGAAATTAATATTGAGGGCGAAAAATTAAGTACTGCAGAGCGATTAATGCTGGAGAATGGAAATGGTATTGTTCTTGAGAATGGTTTGACGGTTATATTAAAAGAAGACCATACCCAAAAAGATATATTAGGCGCAGTGGTGATTCGTGGAGGTGCAAAGCTAGATCCTGATGACGCCTCTGGTACAGCTCATTATTTTGAGCATATGATGTTTAAAGGCTCAACTACTCTTGGTACTATTGATTATAGAAACGAAAAAATTTATTTGGACTCCATAAGAGAACAATACGAATTGTTACGGTTAGATAGGAATAACGAAGAATTTAGAAATGGTGTTTTGAAGAATGTTGATCGTTTATCTGTAAAGGCTGCACAATATGCTATTCCTAATGAATTTAGTAAAGTAATGTCGTCAATTGGAGCTACAGGGGTTAATGCTTATACTACTTATGAGAATATTGTTTATCACAATAGTTTTCCAAAACAGAGTATTGAGCAATGGGTTGATTTATATGTTGATAGATTCCAGAATCCTGTTTTTCGTCTTTTTCAGTCGGAATTGGAAACTGTTTATGAAGAGAAAAATAGGTCTATGGATAATATCTTTCGTAGGATAATGAAAGAGGTTTATTCAGGATTTTACCCGAAATCAATTTATGGAAATAAAACTGTACTTGGAACTGTTGATGATTTAAAAAATCCTAGTATTATGGCAATGGAAACGTATTATAAAACTAATTATAATGCTGGAAATATGGCTCTTATACTTATTGGAGATTTTAATACTGAACAAGTATTAGGGTTGATAAAAAGTAAATTTGTAAGATTAAGGGATGGCAAAAAAGCAGTTATACCTTCTGCTACTGAGGATAACTTTGATGGAAGGGTAGTTGTTAAGAAAAGGTTGTCGCCAATATCATTGGGAGTATTGGGTTTTAGGACAGTAGCTATAGCACATGATGATGAACTAGCTTTAGATGTTATATCTAAACTGCTTACAAATAATGATAATACTGGCCTTATTGATACGCTTTCTGCAAGTGGCAAATTATTGGAAGCTCAGGTATTTGTGGATAAGCATTATGATAAAAGTGGCTTCTTTATTTTTTATGTTCCAAAACCAATAATCCAATCTCTTTCTAAAGGAGAGAAACTTGTTTTGAAACAAATTGATAAATTAAAGAGAGGAGAGTTTGATGTTGAACTGTTGTCAGCAATAAAGATATCATTGCTTAAGAACGAACTTTTACAAAGGGAAAGCAGTCGATACGTATTGTCAAAAGTCATCAATGGTTATATGTCTGAAGTAGAATATAACGAAAGAGATTTTGTTTCAGGAATTCAAGAAATTAATAAGAGCGAAATTATTAGAATTGCAAATAAATACTTTGGAGAGAATTACCTTTCTTTTCAATCAAAAATAGGTTTTCCTAAAAAGCAAATAATGGATAAGCCTAAAAATACACCATTAGATTTTAAAGATGAGAAAGGAGAATCCATAATGGCTGCGAAAATTAAATCTATGCCAATAGTAGAGTTTGAACCTGATTATGTTGATTTTAAAACTGATATAAATATTTTAGATATTAAAGATAATTTGCACTTATACTATGTGGCTAATCCGTTAAATAATATTTTCTCTATAAGTTTTAGAATAGCAATGGGGGAGTTGCAAGAGCCAAAAGTATCCCAACTTGCCTATTATTTGAATAATACTGGTGCTGGAAAATTATCTAATATTGATTTTAAGAAAAAACTTCAAGTTTATGGATCAAGTGTATCATTCGAATCTGATAGAGACTATTTTACCATAAGTCTTTATGGTTTTGATAATAAGTTGGAGCAAACAATGGTTGACCTAAGAGAGTTTCTTATTAATTTTTCTGAAGATAAAAAAATTGCTAATAAAATGGTGCGAGAAAATAAGATGGAGTATAAATTTATTAGGAATGATGTAAATACTAAAATTAGTATTCTTAATGAGTATGCTCTTTATGGGGAAAAAAGCACGTATCTTAATACGCTAACTAATAAACAGATTAAGAAGCTAAAATTTGATGATTATAAAGAGTTGCTAAATCGAGTACTTTCTAAGGAAGCGTTTGTGCATTATGTTGGTAATACTGAAGTGAGGTTTGTATCGAGTTTAGTTTCTGGAATTATGCCTTTTAATACTCCACTTACTCGTGGAAATTCACCTTTCTTGCGTAATTTAACGAGTTACTCTCAAGATAGATTGCTTTTTCTAGAAGATAATAATGCTATACAAAGCCATATTAGAATTACAATTCCGAGTAATAAGCTCGATCAAATTGGCAGATATGGAATAAAACCTTACAACTATTACTTTGGTTTGGGTATGAATTCAATTATGTTCAAAGAAATAAGAGAATATCGTTCATTGGCTTATGGAGCTTATGCATATTTCACTATTCCTTATCGTTTTGATAAGAATGGTTACTTCAATGCAGCAATGAGTACTCAGGCTGATAAAACAAACGAAGCAATAGAATTATTAGGAAGTTTGATTAAAGAAATGCCCATGCGAAACGAGCAAATACCAAGTTTGCAATCGTTTTTATTGAGATCGTTTAATTCTAATATGCCAAGTTTCCGAACACGTTCTTATGTAGTGCAATACTGGCATCAACAAGGGTATGTGAATGACCCACGTATAAACACATATCCTACTTATAAGACTATTAATATAGATGATATTAGAGCTTTTCATGAATATAATATAACTGGTAGAAGTTCTACAACAAGCATTGTAGGCGATTCTAAAAGATTTAATTTGGATAAGATTAAAAATAATAAACAATATAAGCGCCTTAAATTAAAGGATATATATAAGTATTAAGCAAAATGTCGATAAAGCACTATTTTTTTGGAACAGACAAGCAGCGAGCAAAATTTATCTTTGATTTTATTGCTCCTGTATATGGTATAATTGGTGGAGCTGCAAAAAAAGGTTATGATAGAATTTGTATAAAGCTTAATAGAAAGGTTGCTTTGAAGGATTATACCATTCTGGATGTGGGAACTGGTACTGGAGAGTGGCTAGCAAGTATTTCTCATTATTCAGATAAAAAAGCCGTTGGAACTGATTTTTCCAAGAAAATGATAGAGCAAGCACAAATAAAATATCCTAATAATGAATATATAGTAAATGATGCTGAGGCTCTTAATAAGTTTGATGATAACAGCTTTGATATAGTTACGGCCTCATTCGTTTTGCATGGTATGCGAGAGAATGATAGGGCAGTAGTATTGAAAGAAATGAAACGGATAGCACGAAAGTATGTAATGATTCATGATTTTGAAGATGATACCCCTTTCGTTGTTAAAATTCTAGAATTTTTGGAAAGAAGTGATTATATTAATTTCAAAAAATATTTTAAGGAAGAGCTAGAAAAACATTTTGACAATACTGATATCGTTAAATGTTCACGTACTGCTAATGCTGTTTATATAGGGTTGGTATAATTACTTATATTAAAAATTAACTCTTAAAGAACCCATTATTCCAAATGGGCTTATATTATCTTTTTGCAGGTACGAAAGTCGCCATGAAGCATCAATTCTTATTAGTTTAAAGATATTCTCTATTGCTACACCTACTTCATAATAAGGCTCTGTAAGTAATGATGTATTGCTAGGGAATTTCGAATAATTCTGATTTTCTTGCGAAAGATGACCCAGTAATACCTTCCCGTAGATTACTTCACGCCATTTAAGCTTACGCATAAGAGGTATGTGGTTGAATAATAATCCTCGAAAGTTATGTGTAATATTGGCCATAAAGTATTCATCGCTAATAAATTCATAATAGCCCATTCTATTAAAGGCAAAATCATCATATATCCATGTTTCATTTCCTGGATGCACCTCTAAGATAGGATAAGGAAGTTGTCCCCAAATTTTTCCCCAAGAAACAATATATTTTGTGTAGCCTATTGAGCCTATATTAAATTTTTGATTTATAGCTACTTGAACTTTATGGTATTCTAACTGCGATTTGAATAAATTTGGAATTCCATAAGCATAAAATATATTTATTCTAGGATATTTAGTGCCAATACTTTTTCTGTTAAATTTATCTACAAAGAAAACCTCCTTATATGCAATATGCGTTTTAAGCTCTATTTCACTAGTGACAATATTATCTAAACTAACAGTATTACCTTCAGAATAAATTTCAAATTTCAAATCTTGCAAAGGAAAGATATTCCTTCGTCTAAAAGTAAGTGTATTGCTAAAGCCATTAAAATACTCGTACATAAAACTTCCTTTGTATTGCTCTACCATTGTAAGTGATAGGTTAGGGTCAGTTCTAAATATACTGGATATAATATTATCTTGCTTTATAGCTCTTACACTAGCTCCAAGTTGCTCCATATCATTTTTATAACCAATATCTATAGCCCTTCTAGGATTTTTCTTAAGTATATACTGTATGCCTATGCCATATTTAAACTCTTTGTCTAATGTACCATATGCTAAATGACCGTATATTCTAAATTTATCATTCCATATATTACTAGTTCGACCACCAATTCTAAATCGTGCACCTTCAACTCCATTATAGCTAAATGTACGTGTGAATGGCCCATAATCAAAATAATCAGTTTTATAATAACCTGTGGTAATAAGTACTACCATATCGTATAAATTACGAAATGCTGGCATATTTATTACAGTATCAACCATGGTGTAAATCTTGCTTTCTTCATCGTTAAGGTCTTCAAAACGAGTGCTGTCCCAAAATTCTCTGGGTTTATCCCAGGCATCTTCGTCAACATTAACTGCTACATTAGATTTATAATCTTTATCTGGTCGCTCTTGGTTTATTTTTATATTTCTGTATATACTAGTTTTATGCCCAAAGAAACCGGTAACGGTTCTAGATTTTTCTATAACATTAAAGTCAATGACAAAATTATCGCGTTTTAGCATCCAATATTTATTGTCAACTAGCTGAAAATCTTGTGTTATGGACATTGCATTAACAAAGTTGATATTTACTTTATTAATTTTCATATCAATGGTTTTTACGGCAAAGGTTGTATCCGTAATCCATATTTCGCCAGTAAAGGTTGCTTCTTGTTTTCGTTTTGGTTTAAACATTATTTGATAGCACCAATGCCCATCTATTGTAGCACTATCTATGAGGTAGTACCTATAGGTTCTAAGGCCAAAATCAGCAATTGGGCTAACGAAGTTTATTCCGAATACACCCATATAGTTATCATAGATATTTATGTCCTGATACATATTTCCCAAAAATTGGGAAACACTTTTATTCTTAATGCCTGATGCTCTGGAAGCTATGATTGTTTCTTTCATTTCCTCAGGCTCTTTGCGGAAATATATTTCCGAAATGCTCTCGGTTAGTAGTAATGGTAAATATGCTTTCCCATTGATAGTAGAGGTGTCTACATTATTGAAAATAAATTTAAAAGGCTTTAAACTCCTTCTGTTTTTAAAACTTTCGGTAATATTATTAGCATCCATTTGTACCTTATTATAAACCTCAAATTCATAAGCGTCCAAATTATATGATGAATTATATCTTTTGTTAGCAATGACTTTTCGTAGTAGAATATGAGCAGGGTTTTCTTTGGCATGCACCAACACTTCTTTAAGTTGTGTCCTGGAGGTTTGCAGTTTTATTGTAATGGATTGGTAAGTGTGGTTTTTTATTTTTATTCTTTGTTCTTTATAACCAATATAACTAATCTTTAAACTATCGAAATTTGCTTTGCTTTTTATAACAAATTTACCATCAAAACCGGTAGTAGCACCTTCGGAACTTCCCATAACCTGAACGTTTACAAAAGGTAAAGGCTCTTCTGATATAGAGTCAATAACTACACCCATTATCTTGGTCAATTGACCAAATAGGCTTGTGCTAACAATAATAAGAAGGATTAATAAGAGAACCCGTTTCATTTAATTCTAAGTTTATAAAGAAGGACTAAAGTAGTATTTTTTATATAGTTCTTGTAGTAAACTTTTGTTTTTATAAAAAATTAATTAATGTTATTCAGCCAACTTTTAATTTGATCATAAACATTATTTCTCACATCTTTCTTTGAAAGAACTAAATCGTGAACGCCATCCTTAATTTCAATTTTAGTTACATCTTTTCCAATAATGTTAGCATATTTTGAGATATCGTTGACATCTAATACTCCATCAGAAGTATAAATAGCATCATCCCAATTTTTGCCTTTATATGATTTGTCGGAATACATAACTAATACTGGGCATTTAATATCTAAACCAGCTTGAAGTTCATTTTGGGCTCTTCTGATGGCTTTAAACCAACCAAAATATGTTGGAAAATTTGTTGGAGGTTTCCAGTTAATATTGAAATCCCATTCTCCTTTAAAATCTTTATGTAAGCTTTCTGGGTAATGAGAGGTGAGGTTATTCATTTCTCCATAAGGGAAAACGGAACCTATAGATGCTACTATTGGGGATAAAGATTTAATGAAATTGGGAACATTAATTTCAAAAAATGGACTATTAAGTATTAGTGCATCTATATTATTGTTGTGGTGAGTATAAAGAGCAGTTGTTAAGCCGCCAGTGCTATGACCCATTAAAGAAATGCTTTTATTTCCATCTTTTTGCATTTGACTTATGCTAAGATCTATTTCTTCAAAATATTGATGAATATTATCAATATAATTTGGGTGATGATGAGCTAATAAACTTCGGCCATATTTTCGTAAATCTACTGCATAAAAGTTATATCCCCATTTATTAAAATTATCGGCCATTTCTTTTTGAAAAAAATAATCGATAAAACCGTGAACATAAAGAATAGATTTAGTGCTTTGCTGCTCACAATTGCGATAAACTAATGTTGCGAATTGTTCACCGTTTTTATCTTTTGGTAAAGGTAGTTTGATGTTTTTAAATCCGTTTCCTAATACGTCAATATTTTCTATTTTCGAGTCCATAATTTAGTGGTATTGATTATGTAATGATAACAATTTGTATTGCATATCCGATTGATGCTTTATTTGGTGCAAATAGTCAATACGGGTTTTTGGTGCTTCGTCAAAATGCAAGCCGTTGCACCTAGCTTTTGTTCTGATGTTTTGCAAATTTAAGTATTTTTTATAGATATCAATATGGCATTGTAGATTTTTGTATTCGGTAATAGCCTGAGTAGCTCTTCTTTTATCTGCCAGTAATTTTTTATTATTAGGTGTTTTTTTAAGTGCTTTTTTAGTAAACCATAATGCTTCTTTGGTTTTAACCTGAGCAATACTAATGTCACTAAATATCGTTGATTCTTCTTTAGTTGGTATTGGTTCTAGCATATAATAGTATAATCCTTTCAATGATAAAGTATAATCGCCAAACTCCTTTTTGAAAGTTAGTAGCTTATCACCATCGATGTATTTATAAAGGAAGTATTCATTATTGTAAATATTATCAACAATAATATCTCTTATAATACAGTTTTCATTGTATAAATAGCTGCTTTTTATTTTTCTAACTTTAGCTTTTTTATCATCTATTGTTAGATACGTCTCATACTCAAGATTATTAATGGTGTCATTACTAGAAATATACATGGTTTCTACACCTTTGTCATAATTAATTTGTGTACTTGCATTTGGAGTTTTTAAAATTAGATCGCCTATTAACACACCAAATTTATTCATAGGAGCTTGTACTCTAGAGCCTATTTTATCAATTATAATTAGGGAATCAACAAGTTTTCCTTTATTCCAGTTTAGTGTTATTTTTATGTCTTTAACAATTGTTTTATTTGTTTTTCTATATCTACCAGTCTTCAGCTCTTTCTGAAATTTAAAAATATAGCATGAGTATAACCATTCTCCTTGGGGTACTCCATTATTATAGTCAGCATCTAGTTCTACTGATATATTATAATAATATCCATGCTTATCTACATCCTTATCTTTAGAGCTGTATGTATAGCTCCACTTACCCATTTTGTATCCATCATTATATTTACCACTAATATTGTGGCTAAAATGCCAGTCATTTTTTTTCTCTCTAGCAGAGTATCTAAAAGATCCTGTTTTTATTCGTTTGTTCTTATCGTTGGTGAAAAATGAAAAACTTGCTTCCCCTTTTACGTCCTGTCCATTAAAAAACTCCCCAGAATACTTCTGTATTTTCTGAGAAAAGCTTACCAAGTATAAAAATTGAAAAGTAATATATAATGTTAATAATTTCATATAAAGGTTATTGCGTGGTTTGTAGTTGTAAAATGATACGTGATATTAATATTTATAAAGCTAAAAAAAAACCTGCAATATTTTTAAAAATAATGCAGGTTTTTTTAGACGCTTTTTTGATTCTCTATTTTACTATTCGTTGTAACCAAATTTCTTAAGTTGACGGTCATTTTCGCGCCAATCTTTACTAACTTTTACAGTTAAATCTAAGAAAATATGTTTACCCGTAAATTCTTCAATATTCTTTCGAGCTTCAATTCCAAGGCTTTTTATCGCCTGTCCTCCTTTGCCAATTATTATCATCTTCTGAGTTTCTCGAATAACATACAGTATTGCCTTTATATCTATTCGGTGTGGTTGTTCTTTATATTCCTCAACAACAATTTCGGTAGAATATGGCAATTCCTTTTTATACTGTATTAGAACTTGTTCACGAATTAACTCCTGAATAAAGAAGCGCATTGTTTTATCCGTAAGCTGATCTTTAGGGAAATATGCTGGGCCAGTTGGCAACTCACGAAGAATTACACTAAGAAGTCCGTCGGTATTGAAATTATGAAGTGCTGATAATGGTACAATTGTAGCTTCAGGAAGAATTCCTTTCCAATATTCTACTTTAATTTCTACCTCCTCTTGATTAGATTCATCAATTTTGTTTATTACAACAATAATCTTAGCATTAGAGTTTTTAATCTTTTCAACAATCTCTGGATGAAGTATCTTTGCTTTTATTTCTGTAACGTATAAAAATATGTCTGCATCTTCTAGTGCAGATTCTACAAAGCTCATCATTGCTTCATGAAGTTTGTAACTAGGGTCTTTAATTATCCCAGGAGTATCAGAGAAAACTATTTGATAGTCGTCATGATTTAGAAAACCCATTATTCTATGTCGGGTAGTCTGAACTTTTTTGTTTGTAATACTTAAGTTCTCACCCATAATAGCATTCATGAGTGTAGATTTACCAACATTTGGTGCACCTAGTATATTTACAAAACCTGATTTATGTTCTTGTTTTTCCATAATGCAAAGAAACAAAATTTATTTGTGTGTTATTTAGGATATGTATAAAAAAAAAGCTTGCTCCGATATTTCGGAACAAGCTTTAACTGATATAAATTCTTGTAAGAATTAAACTACCTTTACGTCAACGGCGTTTAAACCTTTTCTGCCTTCTTTCAATTCAAACTCTACGCTATCGCCTTCGCGAATTTCATCAATTAAACCTGATACGTGTACAAAGTATTCTTTGTTTGTATCGTCTTCTGTAATGAAACCAAATCCTTTGGTGTCATTGAAAAATTTTACTGTTCCTTTATTCATTATAAATGTTTATTATTATTAATAAGCGGCAAAGATAATAACTTTTATATACTAAACAATAAAAATATTGTATTTTTTAGTAATTATTTTAAAAAATACCGTAAGTAATAGTATATCAGGCAAATAAATAGTAAAAATATTTTTATAATTATTGTTTTGCACTATATATGCTAACAGTAAGTGCTATAACTTTAAGATTTTTTATGCTATTTACCATCGTAATGAGAAGATTATTTGTCTTTCTTTGCACTTTATGATTAAAGAGCAGGAAATACTATAGTATTCTATGTTGAAGTTAGAGGAAGTTATAACGCCAAATTGGGATTCAGTAATTAGTGATACGAAAGTACTAGTTTTATTTTGGGCACCATGGTGTGAAGCATGTAAAGCACAAGAGAATATTATTGCTAGTATGAATGCTGATAGTATTAATGATTATAAATTAGTAAAGCTTAATATTGATGATAATAGATGGCTTTCTAAAAAACTAGGAGTTAGAAATATTCCGACAGTAATAATGTATAATAGTGGCATTGAAGAAATACGTTTTAGCGAATTAGTTTCTACAGATGTTTTAAGAAATAAAATAAATAAATAATATAATACTAAGAAGAATGATTAAAACTAAATTAATGGCTATTGGGTTAAGTATATTCACAATGGCAGGTCTATTTTCTGTAAATAGTTACAGTTTTACTGATGAGGACAATATTGAAAATATTGAAGAAGCTAATGTTAAAAGTGTTGACGTAGACTTTCCTGACGAGAAAGTTAGTGATAAAAAAGCAGGGCCAGTAAGTTTAACCGATAAGGATTTTGAAGCCACTATCAGTAAGGGAGTTACTTTAGTAGATTTCTGGGCAACTTGGTGTGGGCCATGTCGCAGACAAGGGCCAATAATTGAAGAAATAGCAAGTGAATATGGCGATAAAGCGGTTATCGCAAAACTAGATGTAGATAAAAACCGTAAAACGGCAGCTCAGTATCATGTTAGATCAATACCAACTATTATTGTTTTTAAGGATGGCAAAGTTGTTGAAAGATTAGTAGGTATGCAATCAAAACTTACTTTGGTTGATGTAGTAAATAGATACTTATAATGGAAGAAAATCAAAATATTTGGAAGCGTAAATATCTTAAAATATTTACGCTTTTTTCAATAATAGGTTTGTTTATTGGAGCCATTGGAGGGTATGTTTATTATCTAGAAGTAGGATGCTCTAGCGGAGGTTGTGCTATTAGTTCTAACCCATACGCCTCAGTTGCTTGGGGAGCAGCAGTAGGATATTTGCTTGGTGATATGCTTAATGCAAAACCTAAAGAAAAAAATAAAACAGAAAGCTTAAATTAAAATTTAAGCTTTTTTTTTGCTCAAAAATTATTTTAAGTATTATTTGTCTAAGTACATGACATTTTTTTGAA
>JAGLDA010000148.1 GCA_023145955.1 Bacteroidales bacterium | reverse complement strand
TTTTCGCTCTTGTCCATTTGCTGTTAGCGAGAGCAGAAGATAAGTTTCTTATCTTTTGTCGAGTGTAGCAAATTGAACGTTAGTATTTTTTGCCTGCCTGCGATAGGCAGGTTTCGTTTGGAATTTATACTGAGTTTACGAAGTATCAAGACAAAATGAAAGTAAAACTGCTTTAAAGCGCTGTGTTGGTGACTAGTATGCTAATAGGCTAAACCAGAATTAAATCAATTACTTTTTTTTGTCATGTAGTTAGATTATTTGTAGAATTATATTAATGATTTGCATAAATTTGTATGATATTATAATTAATAGTATATGAAGAATGTAAAGTACAATTTTGGAAGTGATTATATTGAAGGTTGCCACCCATCTATATTGAACAAGATGCAACAGACTAATCTAACTCAACAGACGGGTTATGGCGAGGATGATTACTCCATAGAAGCTAAAAATATTATTCGTAAAGCAATAAATAATCATGATGCAGCGATCCATTTTGTGGCAGGAGGAACTCTTGCAAATTTAATAGTTGCATCAGCATGCCTACGCCCTCATGAGGCAATAATAGCTCCCAATAGTGGTCATATTAATACTCATGAAGCAGGAGCAATTGAGTCTGTTGGCTACAAAATATTGCCAATAGATACTGATGACGGAAAGATTGTTGTTTCGGATATACGGCAGGTGCTCGATAATCATAATTTAGGCCCTCATGTAGTGAAGCCACGTATGGTTTATATCTCAAATTCTACCGAACTAGGTACCGTTTATAATAGGAGTGAGCTTAAAATGATTTATGATTTCTGTAAAGAAAATAATCTAATACTTTTTGTTGATGGGGCTAGACTTGGTGCAGCTATAAGTGCAAATGGCGATAAATTAAGGATGGAAGACATGGCTGAATTTACAGATGTGTTTTATATTGGTGGAACAAAAAATGGTGCTTTATTGGGTGAGGCTATCGTAATTAATAATAAAGCATTACAACAGGATTTCGACTTCTTTATAAAACAAAAAGGAGGACTTATTTCCAAAGGCAGAACGATTGGAATACAGTTTTTGGTGCTATTTGCCGATGATTTATTTTATAAACTAGCAAATCATGCAAATAGTATGACCAAAATTATGGTTGATGCTTTTACTAATCGAGGGGTTAAATTCTTTGTTGACTCAAAAACCAATCAAATATTTCCAATTCTACCAAATTTGCTAATTGAAGAATTAATGCGAGATTATGGTTTTTATATTTGGAAAAAATATGATGATAATAGTTCAATAATACGTATCGTCTGCTCGTGGGCTACTCCAAAGGAGGCTGTAGATGAGTTTGTTTCCGATGTAATAAATAAGCTATAAATTTCTTTTTATAATAGAATTATACTGAATAGAAGTATAATGATAATGTATACAGACATAAGAATAGCATATATTGTATAAAAAAGCATTAGTTTCCATATTGTCTTTTTTAAACTTATTTCATAAAAGTTTTTTATCCAAACAACTGAGAGTATTACCAATATTAGTATTTCAATACTTAATAATTTGTCAATAGTTATAAAGAATTCTAATACTCTAAATGCGGAAGAGTAAATTAATATTGCACTTTGTAAATATAAAATGAATATTAGATGAGTTATGTAATTACTGTTTTTATAGAATAATAGATAAAAAATTAGTGCAATTATTGGCAATAGAACAAATAATCCACTAGAAATATATTTTTTGAAATTTTGTTTAAACTTTAAGTATCCTGTGTCGGTAGAGAATAAATTGAATTTGGTCTCTAGATACTCTTCTATTTTGTTTATTTCTTCTGTTGAATCCTTTTCGAATAAATTATTAGATGTATTATTATTGTCAATAGTTTCAAGTCCAACGTTATAGTTAATTAAGCTGTCCATTTCCGTATTAATGGGATTATCAGAATTTGGATTAATAAAAATTGTGGTATTCCAAAAAAGGATTAAGAAATACACAAAGTTTATAAATACAAATAATCTTACTGGAGGAATATACTTTGTCCTTTTGCCCGCTAAGAATTCTTTTGCCAAGAAATTTGGCTTAATAAATAAATACTTAAGTGTAAGTAATAATTTTGATTCTAGATTAAAAGTTGCAGAAATAAAATCTCCAATAAAATCTTTTAGTTTTAATTGCTGATTTGTTTTCTTTTGGCCACAATGAGGGCAATACTCATAGTTTTCCTGAAAACTATTTTCACAATTAGGACATATATTACTGTTTATTTGTTTCATTGAGTAAAACTAAAATAATAATTATTTACCAATACAGAACTTTCCAAATATGTTTCCAAGTAGTTCGTCATTAGATATTTGGCCTGTAATACTTCCTATATGAAATAAACAGGTTCTTACATCTATTGCAATTAAATCAGTAGGAATGCCTAGTGTAAAAGCCTCGGCAATGCTGTCAAGAGATTCTTTACTTTTTTGTAAAGCTAATAAGTGCCTTGCATTGGTAATAATACTCTGATCTTCAACATTAAATTGTTGCACATAGTTGGCTAGAGCTTCTTCTAAGCTGCTAATTTTTTTGCTCTTTGCTGAAATTTTAATAATATTATAATCACTTTCTTCAATATTGATATCTGAATTATCAATCTTATTAATTACAATAATTAATTCTTGATTATTAAAATCCATATTTAACCTAGCATCTTTTACTTGATTCTCAATGTCTTTAATGGAATTAATTTCTGAAGCATCAAGTAGTAATAGTACAATATTAGCTTTGCTTATTTTTTCATAAGTTCGTTCTATGCCAAGTTTTTCTATAGTATCGTTAGAATCTCTAATCCCTGCCGTATCAATGAAACGGAATAAAATGCCATTAATATTTATTACATCCTCAATTACATCGCGAGTAGTGCCTGCAATATCAGATATTATAGCTTTATCCTCTTGCAAAAGAGTGTTTAGTAAAGTTGACTTCCCTGCATTTGGTTTTCCAACAATAGCAACAGGAATTCCATCTTTAAGCACATTACCAATTTTAAAAGAGTTTATTAATGAGGTTACCTCTATATTAATATCATCTATAAGTAATTTGAATTGGTGTCTATCAGCAAATTCCACTTCCTCTTCTGAGAAATCAAGTTCAAGTTCAATTAATGAAGCAAAATCCATTAATTGTTGACGCAAATCTTTTAAATTATTACTAAACTGTCCTTTAAGCTGCCTCATAGCAGTATTATGTGCCATTTTAGAGGATGATGCTATTATGTCGCCAACTGCTTCAGCTTGGGCAAGATCTAGTTTCCCATTTAGAAACGCTCGCATGGAAAACTCGCCAGGCTCAGCCATTATTGCTCCATTATTTATTAGTAGTTCTAATGTTTTCCTTAATATATAAGGCGATGCATGCAGGCTTATTTCTATGCTAGGCTCTCCAGTATATGATTTATTTCCTAAGAAAACAGAAACTAAGACTTCATCAAGTATTTCATTATCTAATATAATATCACCAAAATGGATAGTATGACTTTTGGCTTCAGAGAGTTTAAAGTTTTTCTTTTTTGCAATAAAAATGCTATCAGCAATAGTAATAGCTTCAGATCCAGAAATCCTAATGATATTTATTGCTCCACCATTTCCTGTGGCTGGAGCGCAAATAGTGTCTATTTTGTTTGTATTCATATATTAATGCTATCTATTATCCTATCAAATATAATTGAGAGCTATATACTAGCTTTTATTTTATGTGCAAGAATATCAATACCTATTAAGTTCTTTCCCCCTTGAGGAATAATAATATTTGCGTATCTTTTTGTTGGCTCAATAAATTGTAAGTGCATCTTTTTTACATAATTATCATAATGAATAAGAGCTTGGTCTAAAGAGCGCCCTCTCTCTTGCATATCGCGTTTGATAATTCGCATTAATCTATCATCACCATCAGCATCAACATACACAATAATGTCAAGCCTTTTGCGGAGTTCTGCATTTGTAAGAACAAGAATTCCTTCAACAATAATAACTTTTTTAGGACTAATAACATTAGTTTCCTCCGCGCGGCCACAAGTTATATATGAGTATATTGGTATATCAATTGCTTCTCCATTTTTTATCTTATCAATATGGCTGATTAAAAGATCCCATTCAATACTATTTGGGTGGTCAAAATTAATTTCCTTTTTTTCGTCTGTAGAAAGGTGCTTATTGTCAAAATAATACGAATCTTGAGAAATAACAGCTACAGAATCTTTAGGTAATCTGTTTATTATCTCATTTACTACAGTTGTTTTTCCTGATCCTGAACCGCCTGCTATACCTATTACTAACATTTTTTGTATTTTATAATTAATATGCAAATATAGGAAAAAAGAAGAGCTAATTTTTTAATAGCTTTGACTGCGTTCAGAATTACAAATTGTGTAATTATTAATGGTTTATTGAAATAGCGTCTGACTGAGAGATTAGTTTTGTGAATAGAGATTTATTATAACTCATGACATATTGGGCAAGATTAATTGTATCGAAAGTAGGGTAATTGCTAATTGATAATTAGCAATTAATTAGTTACAATTATAGTAGATAATATCCATTCAATTTATTACCTTTGCATATTATATAAAATTAACAATTATGGCAACGCATTATATTAGTAATGAGGTACTTGATTTTAATAGTATCGCAAAGATTTTAAATGAAAATATGACTTTGGCTCTTTCAGAGAATGCTAAGGCAAAAATCATTAAATGTAGAACATACTTAGATAATAAAATGGAGACTCACAATGCTCCCATCTATGGTATTAATACAGGTTTTGGATCTCTTTATAATATTTCTATTGGTAAAGAGGATTTAACGGCCCTTCAAGAGAACCTTATGATGTCGCATGCTTGCGGTGTAGGTGAGGAAGTCCCTAATATTATTGTGAAAATAATGCTTTTATTAAAAGCTCAATCATTATCTTATGGTCATTCGGGTGTGCAATTAATTACTGTGGAACGATTGATATCTATGTTTAATAACAATGTGCTTCCTGTTGTATATCAGGGTGGTAGTCTTGGTGCTTCTGGTGATTTATCTCCATTGGCTCACCTTAGTTTACCATTAATTGGTATGGGCGAAGTAAATTATAAAGGCAATAAAGTTCAAACGAAAGATATTATGGCTGATTTAAATTGGGAGCCTATCACAATGCAATCTAAAGAAGGTTTGGCATTGCTTAATGGTACTCAGTTTATGAGCTCTTATGGTGTGTATATTAGTATGAAAGCAGAAAAGGTTTCTATTCTAGCAGACTTAATAGGCTCACTTTCACTGGATGCTTATGATGGAAGAATTGAACCATTTACTGATGCTGTTCATCAAATTCGTCATCATAAAGGGCAAATAGATACTGCTACGCGTATACGTAGTTTATTGAAAGGAAGTGAGCTTATAGTTCAGTATAAGGAGCATGTTCA
>JAGLDA010000147.1 GCA_023145955.1 Bacteroidales bacterium | reverse complement strand
TGAGGGTTTTGCATTGGCTTAGTTTCAAAATATAGGAAGCTGAAAAATTATTGATAGACATTAGATTGTAAACACCAAGGCTTGGGTCAAAGTCTATAGTTCCAGAATAATTACCTGCTGCAAATATGTTTCCTGCAATATCCACAGCAATATCATAACCACTAGACCCTCCCCCGCCAATATTACCTGACAATGCTCCGCCCCATAAAAGATCTCCATTTGAATTTAGTTTTTGTAAATATGCCCAGTTACCATAAAACATAAGAGTATCTGGTCCAGGATCTAAATCAGTGGAGTCACTAATAGAACCTATAGAATAAATATTGCCAAATGTGTCTGTAGTGATGTTATGAGGAATATCCCCATAACCATAAGACTTTGCCCAGAGAAAATCTCCATTTACATTATACTTTTGAATAAAAGTACTTGCAGAAAGCAATAAGGTGTCTAGCCCTGGGTCAAAATCAATACTTAAACTTGAATTTCCTGTAATAAAGACATTATTAAATCGATCTATTACCATTGCATCAGGACTAGCATGTCCAGAGACACCAACCTTCGTAGAAAACTTAGCCCATACAAAGCTTCCCATACTATCTAGCTTTACAAAATACATACTGCTATTATTGGAGGGAGGGTTAATTACTCCAGCACCTGGGTCAAAATCTATATTACTTCCAAAAAAATAACCTGCGCAATATACATTATCATCAGAATCCGTATCTATTGAATAACCATCGGATAAACTTCCCTCACCACATATAAAAGTATTGGCCCATACAAAATTGCCATCTTTATCCAACTTTTGAATAAATGGGTTGTCAAGTGGATGTATACTTGGTGGAGGAGAATAATTTGTACCATATATGCATATCCCTGCACCTGGGTCAAAATCTACAGTATCCTTAAATGAACCATGTGAATATATATTACCCTGCAAATCAGTAGCTATATCCCTAATAACATCATCTTCGATTCCACCAAAAGATTTAGCCCAAATAAAATTTCCATTGGTAGATATTTTTAAAATATAAGCATCGTAGCCTCCATTTGAATATAGCATATGCACGTTCGTTTCTGGGTCAATATCAACAGAATCCTTAAAGCTACCCATAATATACAAGCTGCCTTCTTTATCAATTTCAATTTTACCTATGCCTCCAGCTTCAAAATTAAGAGCACGTACCCAAATTAGATTACCATTTGAATCAAGTTTTTGAATATAAGAAGAATAGCCATCAATATCTCTAGTTAATATTGTAGTATAGTATGGACTAGGGTTAAAATCGACAATACCTGTAAATCTACCAACTAAATATACATTTCCTAAGGTATCCAGTGTAGTAGACGTTGCTGTTGTCATTCCGAACCATCCAATTTTTTGGTTACTTTTTACCCATTCAAAATTTGGGCTTTGAGCTTGAAGATTATAAATCGCAATAAAGGATAAAAATATAAAAATTACGTTTTTCATATTATGTAGGCTTGTGATTATCATTTTATTTTGAGCTTTGTGGTTTAGTGCTGCAAATATAGTTAATAATTATCACAAATATAAATTGACAACTAATTTCTCAGAACCGTTAGGGATTTGATTTGGAAGACACCCAAAACAAATTATTATTTTTACTGTTGGATGCAACCTTTTTCAATAAAAATAATCATATGAGCAAAATATGCTACTTTTAATAAACTTATAATAATGAGTAAACATGGGGAAATTAACTATTTTTACTAAACGCAATTATATACTGATTATATCATTATTAATAATTATTCTTATAACAGTCCTATTACCTTCTTAATAAGAGATTTCTTAACTATTTCTACATCCAAGCATCTATACTACTCTCTATCTTAAAGAGAATATAATTAGCCGTATTATAGGCAACTTCACTCTCTATGTAAGGAATTGTAATTCTATTTCCGGCAGCAGTATATAGCACTATGGTAGCCAAATTGCGTCGTTTCATAAAAACACTTTGCTTTATACTTACCGACTGCACTTTATACATATACATTCGTTTATAAGTATTGCCAATTTGCCCTTTATTTATTTCAATAATGCATTGGCTGATACGGAAATTACGTTTTTTATAATCAAGAAATAGTAGAAAACCCACAATAATTTCAATAATAAGTATTGGTAACACAAAACGTAAGTCCTGCAATTTGTCATTATAAATAATTACTCCCAGTAAAGGAGCTAAAATGGCCGAAAAGAAGAGAAAACTTTTTATAAAATAGAAAGGGTGAGATTTTATTGGTGGTGAATATATTTGATCTGCAGATCCAAATAGCTCTTTTTCAATAATTTCTTGCTGTTTTGAGTTACAAGCAGGAATAATAATTTTCTGGTCTTTCTTTACATTCTCATTTGAAGAAGCTTGATTAAGACTAAGATTTTTAAAGCCCAAGAGTTTTTTTATAGGATTATCTTCATAAATAATCAGTTGGATTTTGTGAATCGGGATATTTACTTTCTTAGTGTTTATAAGACCATAACTAATTACATAATTTCCACTGCTATACTGCATTGTTAATCCATAGTATTTTACCACCATTTTGATAATAGAAGCTATAAATGCAAAAGCAAAGATTACTATAATGAACATTACTAATGTTGTAATCTCAAGCTTTTCAATATTCTGCATCCCTTTCTCTGCATACTCTTCTATCTGATTTTGGAAAGTTTGCCCTAGCTGATAATAAAAACTATATACAAATGCAATAACTACTAAAAGATTTTTTAGATGATTTTGACTAACCCCTACTTTTACTAAATCCTCTACACTAAGCTCTATTAAGGGATTATTACTTTGTGAAGCAACGTTTTGCGCATCATTACTTACCGACGTTTCTATATCGTTAGTATCAATAGAAGCAGCAACAGTACGCCCAAATCGTTTCTCAAATTCCGATGCTAATTCTTTCTTTATAGCAATAAGTTTTATTTCAGCTTCTTTAGCTCCTGCCGTGTCAATCTCAACAGTAACAACCCCTATTATTCTTTGAAAAATACTTTGCTTTATATTTACAGTCTGTATTCTATCAATTGCCACGGCAAGTTTTATCTTTTTTAAATATCCTTTGCGAACCACAAACTCATCGCCCTCTATATTAAATCTAAAATACCAATAAGAAAGCGACCCATTTATAAGAATGAACGCTGTACCCAAGATTATAGCCCAAAAATAAAGTTCGTTTCTCGAATCTCCATCTTTTATTATAAATAACAAGAATATAGGCCATGCTCCTTTAAGTATATTACGAAAAGTTTGAGCCGCAAAAAGCAAAAGCCCTATCGGTGCTTGCCGTTGTTCTTTAGACCAATCAATATTACCCATTATCTGCTATTTTTCTACTTATTTCTTCTTTCATAGCATTTGAGATATCCGGTTTAAGGCCAGAAATAGATAAATCGCTAGTACTACCTCCTGCAGTATAGAGTACTAATTTTGATAATCCAAACATGCGCAGCATAATACCTTGCCTTATTTCAATATGCTGAATTCTATTCTTAGGAATAATAGTTTTTTGCTGAAAAATAAAACCACTCTTATATACAACATCGTGCTTTCGCAATATATACCCCTTATACTTAAACCCAATATAAACCACTGCCATGCTTATAATCCAAAATACTATTATTACAATATAAAGCACAGTAAAGCCCCACTGAGAATCAGGTATTTTAGAAAAATATTGAAAAAGTAAAACACCTATAAGGAGCACTATGAAGAAGATAGAATTCCTAATAAATAAAAATGTTTTAAAATTTGCTTCAAGAGGCGAGAAATCTTCTTCCTTAATAATAGGAAGTTCGTCTATAGGTATATTTTGGTTTTCGAATTGCATATTGTGTTTATATCTAATTTGCAGACAAATTTATATGAAAATATTGAGTACAGAATAGTTTATTTTAAAATTCTATACCATCACCTTACCCAGCTTCCTAATTGGATATACAACCGCCAACATAGAAATAGAAACTACAACAGCAAGAATAGATATTATGTCCGAAATACGAAGTTCCACAGGAAATGCATCAATAATAAACGAGCCTTGCATGGGTATTATATGCATAGTATCTTGCATAATAATAAGAATTGCGCCTAGGAATAGGCCCAATAATGTACCGCTAAAAGTAACCATAAACCCTTCTATCATAAATATTTTAGATATTAAGGATTTATCAGCACCCATAAATGTAAGCGTTTTTATATCACTTTGCTTATCAATAATTAATACACTTAATGCACCCACAAGATTAAATGTGGCAATAAAAAGAATAAACGATAATATCATAAAGCTACTCCATTTTTCACTTTTCATAATATTATACATAACTTCATTTTGCTGTTTTTTGTTCTTTACGGAATACTCACTTCCTAAAATATGCTGTATTTCATTCTGAACTTCATCAATATTAGCATCTTTACCTATTCCCACATAAAAATTAGTTGCTCTATTAGGAATATTCATCAGCTTTTGAGCAAATGCTAAAGACGTAATTATTATCTTATCATCTAATTCTGGAGCTATAGTAACCACTCCTGCAGGAAATACATTTTCTATGGATATAGCATCCAGAGGATTTATTGTTATTCCTTGGTCGGCCTTCGGAAAATAACATATTATAGGATTATCGAAATCATTAATATGAATTTGCAAATGATTTGCTAAGCCATTTCCTAATACACAATAATCTAATCCTCTGCTATTTAAATAAAACACTCCATCTATTATTTTATTTTTAATGGATGTTGATTCTGTATAACTATCTTCTACACCTCTTATAAGTGCTATTATTTCTCTGGCAGAATTTTGCTCTAAAGCAGGAGTGTATTTTACCAAAAGGTTATCTTCCAAAACTGCAGACACGCTATTTACTCCATTAATAGCACTAATCTTATCCCTAGGAAACTCTTTGGTATTTATATATTTATCGAACTTGCTATCAATTATATAGTCAGCAGAAGCGCTAGAGTCTAATTCTCCCACTAAAGTTTCCAGGCCATTAAATACCGACATAATAACAATAAGAGCCATAGTCCCTATTGCCACTAGAGCTATAGAAATTGACGTAATGATATTAATGGCATTATGCGATTTTTTTGCCAGAAGGTATCGTTTTGCTATAAAAAAAGAGAGGTTCAATTTTTTTAATTTATCTAAATAAAAAAACAGGTTTAAAATCTTAGTAGTACTAATATTTTAAACCTGCACTAAAAAAAATAATATTATCGAGTTAGTAGCTTAAAGCCTATACCGTGTACATTTATTATTTGTATTGTTTCGTCAGATTTAAGATATTTTCTTAATTTGGTAATATATACATCCATACTACGAGCATTAAAATAGCTATCATCTTTCCATATTTTGTTTAGAGCAATTCTACGATCCAGCACTTCATTTTCGTGATCGCATAGCATCTTCATAAGCTCAGCTTCTTTACTGGTAAGCTTTTGATCAAGCCCATCGGCACTAAGCTTCTGGTGCTCATAATTATATGTGAATTTACCAATTTTATATTCTGCAATACCATCATTATCTTTAGCACCCGCACCACTACGGCGCAAAATTGCATTTAACCTGGCAAGTAAAAGTTCCATATTAAATGGCTTAGTAATATAATCATCACCACCTATTTCAAAGCCCTTAAGTTTATCTTCTTCAAGAGATTTTGCTGTAAGGAAAAGGATTGGAACTTTGCTACCTGATTTTCGCACATTGCTGGCAAGAGTAAATCCATCCATAATAGGCATCATCACATCAAGTACCAATATTTGATAGTCATTTTTCTTGTGAAAACCCATAAGAGCTTCCTCTCCATTAATGAATAAATCAACTACAAAACCCTTAGCCTCCAAAAATGCTTTAAGAATTTTTCCTAAATTTGGATCGTCTTCTGCTAATAAAATCTTAAATTCTTCCATAAATAAATTATTTATACGTTACATTTAGTGTTTCTTGTATCTAAAGGGATATGCACATAGAAACTTGTTCCCTTATTAATTTGGCTATCCAAACTAATTGTTCCATGGTGGTGATCTACCACTGCTTTTACATAACTAAGTCCCAGTCCAAAACCTTTCACATTATGCACATTTCCTGTTGGCACTCGATATAGTTTATTGAAAATTTTCTTTTGATTCTGTCGGGAAATACCAATTCCATTATCTCTAACAATTATCAATAAACAATCACCATCATTCTTTGTAATAATACTGAATTTTGGGTCTTCAAAGGTATATTTATTTGCGTTATCAAGCAAATTATATAATAAATTTGTCAAATGCAGCTTATCGGCATAAATAACAAAATTCAAAGCTTCTAATTCTAGATTTAGTACGCCACCCTTTTGGCGAATATGCATTTCATTACTTTTTACCAGTTCCTGTATTATTTCGTGAACATTTACTTCTTCATACTTAAGTTTAAGTTGCCCCTTATCAATTATTGCCGTTTGCAATATCTTTTCTGCCATACCTGCAAGCCGCTGATTTTCATCATTAATAATTGATATATAAGAATCTAATAGCTCTGGGGTATTTTCCACATCACCATCACTTAACGCTTGGCAAACCAATGATATAGTAGATATTGGTGTTTTAAATTCATGGGTCATATTATTAATAAAATCATTTTTTATAACCGATAGTTTAGATTGCTTTACAATAGCAGAAACACTATAAGAAAACAGATAAACAACTGATAAAATGATAATAATTGATAAAAACAGCATTAAGCCCATCTCTTTAAGAAGATACCTTTTCTCCTTGGGAAAATAAATCATCATAAATAATTCCTGAACATTAGAATTACTCATTAGTGGAAACGCATAAGCTTTTTCGAGATATACCTCTGGCTTAACCTTTGAATGTTTGTACATAAAAAACGACCCACGCTGATTATATATATTGAAATAGTACTCTGCATAAATATTATGCTGATGAAGCTCATCATTTATAAGAGAGTCTAGTATTCTATAAGTATATTCTGGATTATCAAAAATTGGATTATCAAATGATGGCCTAATGCTAAAATGCGATTGAAATTTCATTTGATAATCAATAGTATCCTGATTGTAAATAAATCTTTTTATTAAAGTTCTATCTTTTATAACCGCTCTAGGACCTAGAGGTATTATTGGAGTACCCATTATTCTTAGCAATCTATTTTGATTACTATTTTCTTCCATCCTATTTACTTTACTCATCACATGAGTAAATGTTCGCTGAATATCATTGCTAAAAGCGGTCTCCTTGATAGTTAATGCATTACTTACCCACAGCATTTGCATTACCAAAAGGCCAATCATCACCACTCCCATGGCTATGCTTATACTCATTATTCGCTGTGCATTCATATTTATATATTTTTAGCGGCCATATGTAGTCACCTGATAAAAATAATCATTCCTTTGTAAGTTAATACAAAGATAGGAGGTTTTTTATACTCCTTATGTTTTTGTTTTTATATACTTCATAAAAGATATTAAAATTATAACACATATATCAATATTATAAGGCTTACTAACGCACAAGGATTCTAGCTTCCATCATATCCATAATAGCATATTTTAATCCTTCGCGACCAAGTCCAGAGTCCTTTACTCCACCATAAGGCATGTGATCCACTCTAAATATTGGAGAGTCATTAATAATAACACCACCTACCTCAAGATTATTAAAAGCATAATCCATCTCCGAAATATCATTGGTGAAAACTCCTGCTTGAAGTCCAAACTCACTATTATTTACTGCTGCAATAGCTTCGTCAAAATTGCCAAAAGGCTCAAGGGTAACAACGGGGCCAAAAACCTCAAGTGCACAAACTTTCATCTTAGGATTAGTATCTACCAAAACCGTTGGATGATAGTAAGTTCCTTCGCGCTTGCCGCCACAAATAATTTTTGCGCCATCACTAATAGCCTCATCTACCCAATTTTCTACACGTACAGCATTTGCCTCATCAATCATTGACGAAATCTGAGTGTCGCTATCCATAGGGTCGCCAAGTTTGAGTTTATTTACCTCTTCAACAAAAGCTTTAGAAAACTCATCGAATATCTCTTTTGCAACATATAGTCTTTGCGCATGAATACAAACCTGCCCCGAATAAGCAAAGCCACCAATAACAGCTTTACTTACTGCGGTTTTTATATCTGCCGTTTTAGTAATTATCATACCCGCATTACCGCCAAGCTCAAGCACAACTTTCTTGCGCCCAGCGTCAGCTTTCATCATCCAGCCCACATGAGGCGAGCCTGTAAATGATAATAACTTAAATCTATCGTCTGTAACAAGTTGATTGCCTGTTTTTCTATCCATAGGAAGAATGGAAACAGCTCCTTTAGGCAAATCTGTTTCGTCAATAATTTCTGCTAATGCTAAAGTAGAAAGAGGAGTATTAGTAGATGGCTTTAGGATAATAGGACAACCAGCAGCAATTGCCGGAGCCAACTTATGTACTGCCAAATTCATTGGAAAATTGAATGGCGCAATACCAGCAACCAAGCCAACAGGAAAATACCTAATAACGCCATGTTTTCCTTCACCTGCAGGAGTCCAGTCAAGGCTCATAACCTCGCCAGGCAACCGCTTGCTTTCTTCAGCAGCAATAAGGAAAGTTTGCACAGAACGCATTATTTCTCCTTGGGCATATATAAGTGGTTTACCAGATTCTAAAGCCAATATTTCAGCAAAATAATCAAGCCTGTCTTTTAATGTATCCGAAATATACTTTAGCGCTTCATATCTTTTATACGAAGGGAAATTTTGCATTTCCTTTTGCACTTCCTGAGCTTTAGAAATAGCATTTTCTAAATCATCTGAAGAAGCATAATATGTTTGTGCAAAAGCTTTATTTTCAAAAGGATTAATAACATCAAGAGACTTTGATGTATCAATAAATTCTCCTCCACAATAAATTTTAAATTTTTTCATCTCGTAAATATATTTTTTGTTATAGTATAAATCAAAAGCTCCAAATACTATTTATCTTGCATTATATTTGTTTGTATTCTAATTGATTCTTTATGCACTAACATCAATAGTTTATTAATAAAGGTTTTGTCCATCCCCAACTCTTCACCATAGTTAATACGATCTTTCATCATAAGTCGTAGTCGCTCAAGCTGAAGAACGGTAATATTATTTTCTTTCTTATACTTACCTATGAGTTGTGTTTTTTCATTTCTTCTGCTAAGAATATTAAAAAGCTCATGATCCATATCATCAATTTCGTGGCGCAAAACTGTCAATATTTGCTCAAAATCCTCAGTTCCAAATTCGTCTCTTATCACAAGCTTATCAAGCATTTCTGCAAGGGCTTTAGGAGTTAGTTGCTGTTTGGCATCAGTAAGTGCTATATCAGGATTATAATGCGACTCTATCATCAGGCCATCAAAACTTAAGTCAAGAGCCTTTTGCGAAACACTATGCAGTAATTCTCTTTTGCCACTAATATGTGATGGATCGCAAATAACTGGTAGGTTAGGAAGAATACGTTTCAGCTCTATAGGAATTTCCCACATAGGAAGGTTTCGATAGGGCTTATTATCATAAGCATGAAACCCTCGGTGAATACCTGCTAATTTTGTAATTCCAGCATTATTCATTCTTTCAAAAGCGCCAATCCACAATTTCAAATCAGGATTTAAGGGGTTTTTTATCATTACAGCACTATCCGTTCCTTTGAGCGCATCTGCTAATATTTGTACAGAAAATGGATTAACAGTTGTTCGAGCTCCAATCCATAATATATCCACTCCCCAGTTAAGAGCCATATCTATATGCTCAGGAGTAGCAACCTCCACACAGGTTTTTAGCCCAGTAATGTCTTTAAGTTCTTTAAGCCATTCTAGACCTTGCTCACCTACACCTTCGAAAATATCGGGGCGAGTACGAGGTTTCCAAATACCTGCTCTCAAGATATTTATCCGTTTATCTTTGGCAAGATCCAAACCCGTTCTTAGCATTTGTTCTCTACTCTCAGCACTGCAAGGACCACTAATAATGGTAGGCTGATCACTATTAGATAGCCACTGATGCGTTTTGGATATATTTAGGTCTGTTCCCATAAAATTATTTATTTAGGCAAAATTAAAGAAATATAGTAAACAAATATTATTTGATAGCAAATAAACATCAAAACAATTACTTTTTTTTAATAGCTTTGCAAATAGCAATCTAAAGTATATAGTTTACTATCTATGTTTATAATTATATAGTAAATTAATGGAAATTTAGATTCAATTATTAAAACCTATCAGCAATGATTGAGCAATTAAACATAGGGAGCCTTAAGTGGTATCATATAGCAGTAGCAAACGATGAAAATATTGATTTTCTAAAAGCGAATTTCGACTTTCACCCTTTGGATATTGAAGATTGTCAGTCAGTAGTGCAGCGTCCAAAAATTGATACTTACGACGATTATCGATTTATGATTCTTCATTTTCCATATTTTGATAAGGCATTTAAGTTTGTTAAAACCAAAGAGGTGAAGATTTTTTGGGGTAGAGATTATATTATTACTCTAGGAACTCACTGGGTTATCAGTTCGCTGTTTAAAAAGACAAAATCCGAAGCCGATATTGATATTGATGAGCTACCAAATACATCTGACGTACTTCTTTACTCTATACTAGACTCCTTAATTGGAGAAAGCCTCAAGCTTTTTACACTAATAAGTGATAACCTTGACCATATTAGTAGAGAAATGTTTGATAAAAAAGCAGAAAAAACAATTGAAAGAATAAGTATAACAAGAAAAAATCTTATTCTATTAAATACTGCATTCAAGCCTCAAATTAGATTATTTCAGAAATTTGAATCTGGTGTTATTAAAGGATTTACTCCTGGTTTGGAAGATTATTGGGGTAATATTCTGGATTCATACCGCAAAGTGTGGGATTCCATAGAAGATTATCAGGAATTAATTCAAGGGTTTTCTCAAACTTTTGACTCATTACAGGCAAATAAAACCAATGAAATAATGAAACTACTTACAGTATTTTCAACTATTTTACTACCTCTTACCTTTATTACTGGTCTTTTTGGAATGAATGTAGAAGTTCCATTTGGCGACAATCATTTAGGGTTTACTTTTCTTATAAGCTCAATGTTGCTATTAATAATTGTATTATTATTCTATTTTAAGCGTAGAAAGTGGATATAAAGCACTTTAAAACAATACTAAAACCTATAACTATAGCGTTAATTTTTAAAGAAGCTATATGAATCTATACACCCAAAATCGTAATTGGAAAGTATTTCTTTTAATCTTTGCTACAATTATTGTTGCTGTATCGTTATGGTATACCAACGGTTTTATTAATAAAGTTAGCAGATCAGAGAAAGACCAGGTAGAGCTTTGGGCAAAAGCCATTAGCAAGAAAGCTCATATTGTAAATTATACTGAAAAGCTATTTTCTGACCTAAGAGAAAAAGAAAAGCGCTATGTGTATTTATGGGCACAGGCTACACGAAAGCTAATTACCGCTGGGCCTAATGATGATATAGAATTTTTGACAGGCGTTATCTCGGGAAATAAAGATATTCCTATGATAGTAACCAACGAAGAAGGCTATATAACCGCTAGTAAAAATTTAAGTCTAAAACACCAGCAAATTCTAAACTTAAATTCCAAAAATGCCCATATTTTTACTGATTACCCACCAATAAAAGCCCTATACTTTGAAAATCAGTATAACTATATATATTTCAGAAACTCAAATACATATTACCAGCTAAAAAGAACTCTTAACGATTTAATCCGTTCATTTGTAGATGAAATAGCAAATAATGGCCTATCAACACCCGTAATTATAACAGATAGCACAAAATTAAATATAATTTCTTACGGTGGAGATATTGACACTAATAAAATTAACAATCCTATAGATTTGGCTTCTTATATTGATAAGATGGCTTCTGAGAAAGACCCAATCATAGTAACACTCACAAAAGGGAAGTATTATGTATTTTATGACGAATCTGAGACATTAACACGATTACGCTATTTTCCATTCATCTTATTTATAGCTATTTTGATATTCCTAATAACGGCCTATACCCTTTTCAATATTTCTAGAAAATCGGAACAGAGTAAAGTATGGGCAGGTATGGCTAAAGAAACAGCCCATCAGTTGGGAACACCTATTTCGTCGCTAATGGGGTGGAATGAGCTAATGAAACTCAACTATCCTTCTGAAGAAGGATTTATGGAAATGGATAAAGATATAGACCGCTTAAAGTTAGTTTCGGAAAGGTTTTCTAAAATAGGGTCAATACCAGAGCTTAAACCAAGTAATGTTATAGAGCTTATTGAGGGCGTAACTAATTATATGCAAAGCAGAGTTCCTAGCAGAATTAAGCTCAGTATAAACAATAAACTAACGGATAATTGCCTGTTAAACCTCAACAATCACCTAATTATATGGGTATTTGAGAACCTTATAAGAAATGCCGTAGATGCAATTGGAGCTAATGAAGGGTCTATTACTATTACTATATCGGAAACTGATAAAGGGATAGGGGTTGATATAGCAGATAGCGGAAAAGGGATTCCTAAATCGAATCAAAAAACAATTTTTAATCCTGGTTTCTCCACTAAATCTAGAGGTTGGGGATTGGGATTATCATTATCTAAAAGGATAATTGAAGAGTACCATAAAGGTAGAATCTATGTTAAGAGCTCTGCAATAAATGAAGGAAGTATATTTAGAATTTCTTTACGCAAGTAAACTTTCATGGGTATTTGTTCCGTATAAAAACTGACATAAGCTCTTTACTAAATATGATTTGCACTAAAGATTTCGATATTGAACTCCTACAGAGTTCCTGTATACAATATTTATATTAGCCATAAGCTTTGCATATGGCTAATATTGTTAATCCGCTTTGCGGATTTTGTAAAAATATGGTAGTTTTTTTTAATTATGAAATGGGTTAAAAAGAGATTGCATATATAGGCTTTATAAGTCCACGAACTTAGTATATGACAATAAAAACTTTTAGACGCAGATTACATTAATTATGATAAAAAAGATTTCAGTTTTAGCGAAATAAATAATGTAAAACCATAATAATCAGCGTATGCAAAATAATTGTATTTAGTTTTAAATCGATTGATTTCAAGCATATATGAAATACGCTAATAAGAGAATTGCCTAGAATAATTTATTTCAGTATTCTATAATATCAATTAACTAAATGTCACTACTAATTGATGTTTGAAAAGCTGTCATGTTACTTAGTATTTTTTGTATATTGCAGTTATAACTAAACCAACATATAAAATTGCAATATACTACCAATTTTAAACTCTAAATGGTCTTAGATGATAAAGATTACGGAATGCCCACGAGATGCAATGCAAGGAATAAAGGAGTTTATTCCTACTGAGAAGAAAATTAAATTTCTTAATTCACTTCTAAGAGTAGGCTTTGATACATTAGACTTTGGCAGTTTTGTTTCACCACGGGCAGTCCCACAAATGAGAGATAGTATTGAAGTTTTGCAAAACTTAGATCTTAGCAAAACTAATACAAAACTCTTAGCAATAGTGGCCAATATGAAAGGTGCTTTGCGCGCTGCCGAATTTGAAGAAATCCACTACCTAGGCTTTCCTTTTTCAATCTCAAAAACTTTTTCTGAGCTAAATATTAATGCCAGCGTTTGGTCTGCCCATCGTACCGTAAATGAGTTACTAAACCTATGCGACAGAACTGGCAAGGAGCTAGTTTTATATATTTCCATGGCCTTTGGCAATCCTTATGGCGACAGATGGTCCCCTGACATTGTGTATAGATGGGTGGATATTCTACACGCAAGGGGAGTTAGAATTATGCAATTAAGTGATACCGTAGGAGTAGGAAACGAAAAAACCATAAGTGAGGCTTTTAACACTGTAGTTGACCATTTTAATGATGTAGAATTTGGAGCCCACTTGCATACTACTGAAAAAAATTGGTATAGAAATGTAAATGCCGCATACAAAAATGGCTGTAGAAGTTTTGACACAACAATAAATGGCCTTGGTGGTTGTCCTATGTCGGGACATGAGCTAACAGGAAATTTACCAACTTGTAATCTTACAAAATATCTAGAAAAACAAGGTGAGAAACTAAATTTAAACCAAAAATTATTATTAAAATCTCGTACAATTTCTGCTTTTACTTTTCCTTCTTGATTCTGTGTTTTAGTTTTTAGTATATAACAGTTTTTCACGCATTAATTATTGTATAATAGATACTATTTTACAAAGCCAAAAAAAAGTAAAAAAAATATTTTGTAGTAGCCATAAAGCCATAACTTTGTATTGATAAAATTAGAGAAAAAATGTCGCAACAAAAAACGCAATTTCTTAAGGATACGGCAAAGATAGCTTTTGATGAAACCCATCGCAATATCATTGATTTCAATATATCGCGCTACGAAAAAGCTGTTGAGGCTGGCAAAAAGCAATATCTTAACCTTGATTTGGCAAAAGAGCGTGCAGCGCGAATAAAGCGTAATGTTGTAAATGATCTAGAATTTTACCTAAAGGAATTTGAGATGAATTTCTCAAAGAATGGTGGGCAATTAATATGGGCAGAGAATGCTGCTGGCGCTATAAAAGCTATAAAGAATATTTCTAGAATTCATAATGTAAAGCATGTTGTGAAATCTAAATCCATGATTACCGAAGAAATAGAGCTAAACAAGCATTTAGAAGATGAGGGAATAGAGTCTTTGGAGACAGATTTGGGAGAATATATTGTACAAATTGCTGATGAAAAGCCCTACCATATTGTAACTCCTGCAATGCATAAAAGCAAGGAAGATATTGCCCTTCTTTATAATGAAAAGTTTGATACTCCCAAGGATTATAGTCCTGAGGATTTGACTTTATATACTCGAAAAAAACTTCGTAAAAAATTCACCCATGCAGATATGGGCATTACCGGGGGGAACTTCCTTGTGGCTGATAAAGGGTTGATTGCACTTACAGAAAACGAAGGGAATGGGGTATTAAGTGTATCCTTTCCAAAAGTACATGTAGCTATAGTGGGAATAGAGAAAATCATTCCTTCCATTAAGGATTTGGATTTATTTTGGTCACTTTTATCTACCCATGGTACAGGACAAAAAATTACTGTTTATAATTCCCTAATTGGTGGTCCTAAAAAAGATGGTGAGATTGATGGCCCCGAACATCAATATCTTATTCTTCTTGATAACGGTAGAACTAATCTACTAAATGCAGAGCCTCAAAAAGTGGCATTGAGCTGCATAAGATGTGGCGCATGCCTAAATGTATGCCCCGTATATAAAACCATTGGAGGCCATGCATATAATACTACCTATAGTGGGCCTATTGGTGCAGTAATTACACCACATATGTGTGGCGTGGAGGAATATAATCATCTAAGTTTTGCCTCTACTCTTTGCGGCAGATGCACCGAAGAATGTCCCGTAAAAATTCCACTACACGACTTACTACTATATAATAGACGCGATGCCGTACAACAAGGTAAAACTGAGAAAAGTTTTGCATTAATGATGAAAGCTTATAAAGTTGTGATGAAAAAAAGATGGATAATAGAGACTTTATCGCCAGCAACGAAAAATTTTGGCATAAGTATGGTTTTTAATAAGGCTTGGGGTAGTAAACGTAGCTTACCAAAATTTAAGGAGTCCTTTGCTAAAAGATGGAATAAAAACAAATTATAGGGCACAAAAAAAGGGCTATAAAAGCCCCAAATATTTTCCTAAAGTACTTTACTAATACTCATCCTCATGGAAGAAGAAATCTTCTTTTGATGGATAGTCTGGCCATAGGTCTTCGATAGAGTCATATTGCTCACCTTCATCTTCAATTTCGCGCAAATTCTCAATAATTTCCATAGGTGCTCCTGAGCGTAAAGAGTAATCTATTAACTCCTCTTTTGTTGCTGGCCATGGTGCATCCTCAATCTTTGATGCTAGTTCTAGTGTCCAATACATATCTTATATTATTTGTAATTATTCTTATTTTCTAGTTTTGCAAAAGTAAACTATTAATTGAAAAAAGCAAGTTTTTTTTCGCTGCGCTATTTATCTATCTATAAGTACGTTATGTGTATTTTTAAAATAACACTCTTTGATTGATAATAATAAAACTTCCTGTAGTCTATTATGTTGTTTCGCTCCTATGGAGCTTAGGTCTTATTTTGTTTTATTGGATTACAATGGTCTCCCTATGGGACTAATAAAATCCAATATATCAAATTACAAACTCTCTGGCTTGCAGGAAGAAGCAATCTTGCTGGAGTTAGTGTAAATTTTGTCAAGGGGTTGGGGAGCCTGCTTCGTCCTCCTTCGTCGTCCTCGCAGAGCCTAGGTATTAATTGAAATTATACTAACGTGCCTCTCCTT
>JAGLDA010000146.1 GCA_023145955.1 Bacteroidales bacterium | reverse complement strand
AGCGAAGGCCTCGCTTATTCCGAAAAAAAATCATTAGGCAAGGCATTCCCTTAGGTTGACGCCAATGCGATGGCTATTAGAGCTACTGAATATTTGGTTCTGAAAATAAACTCCTATAAAAAAAAGATACCGACTGTTTCCAGCCGGTATATCCCCTAACAAAATGAAAAAATTATTTACCAATATGTCTCCACATATTGGAACGAGACAGCCCAAGGATGGATTGCCACGCTACTCTATTTGTTTACTAAATCCATTACAAATGTATACTAAATACATTTACAAATCACTAAAAATTAACAAATACAGTCATTATTGTTAATGGGTATTGTAAATACACCAATTACAGCATCTTAGACAGTATAGCTGCTGCTACACCAACGATAATAGTTATGATTTTATATAGATTAAATCTATGAGATGTGTTTGATTCGAATAAAATTGTAGTAGAAACATGAAGAAATATGCCGACAAGTATTGCCATTATAATTTTATATAAATAATCTAAGGGTATACTTACTAGGTTTCCTATAAAATCACCAGAGAATGCACCCAAGGGAGCAGATAGTGCAAATATTAATATAAGCATATATGATTTTAAATTAGAAAGCCCTGATGAAAGGAATAAGCCCATTAATGCAAGTGCAATAGGGATTTTATGAATTATTATTCCTATGAGTAAAGTATGTTGAGAATGAGCGTGTGTATGAAAATTATCGGCAAATGGCATGCCTTCAAAAAAGGAATGCAGGCTTATTCCTATTAGTAAAGCATAAGGTGAAATTGCCATTACTTGCTGATGGGCTTTCTCGTGAGCAGGCTCGTGAATATGGTCATGGTCAACATGATTTGAAGCACAATGGCCATGTCCGTGCTCTACTCCTCCAGAAAGAAACTCTATAAATAATTGGATAAAGAAACCCACTAATACAAAATACCCTAATGTCTGATTATGCTCACCATTAAAAATATTTGGAATAATATGAGTAAAGGAAACAGTAATTAGGTATGCACCACTGAAAGAAAGTAGCAGTTGTAATGCTTTGTCTTTAATATTGAATTTTACAACAATAAAGGCACTTATTATAACGCTAAAGAATAATACTAAAATACTTGTCATTTTAAATATTGTTTGTGGCTAATTTATTGAATTTAGATAAATATTATCTTAAATAAAAGCCTTGATTTGTAAAACAAAAGTACAAAAAAACCACTTCCGGTATGGAAGTGGTTTCAATATTACTTTGATGATTACTATTTATAGTTCAAAAGTGTTTCCACTATTAATTAAATCATTCATGTTTTTAATTTTTGAAGTTCCTCTAACCTCTGAAATCTGAAGATCCATAAGGTCGTTGTAAGTATGAGTTTTATATGCTCTAATTACACCAACAGCTACAGGAAGCTCAGGTAACGACATTCTTGCTAAAAGAAAAGCCATAGTATTATCTTTAAGTTGGGCATCGTGAACAAGAATATCGTCCATAGTATATCCATCTTCTCCAATAATAACAGTCTTTAGCTTTAATCCATCAAGAACAAGTCCTTTTTCTTTTTCCTTACCAAAGAGCATTTTTTCTCCATGTTTAAGATAAATCTGATTGTCGGCACGAGTTACTTTATCAGTAATCTCT
Organism: Bacteroidales bacterium; assembly: GCA_023145955.1. Lineage (GTDB taxonomy): Bacteria > Bacteroidota > Bacteroidia > Bacteroidales > UBA1556 > UBA6267. Next base: position 10,388 of record JAGLDA010000146.1, on the reverse strand, counting down.
TTATGAGTATTATGATTAAAAATAACACAGTTTTGTAGAACTTCAACTAAAGATGCACCTTTATGCTTAGCAGCTTCAATAAAAATCTCTTTCATCTCTTTAGGATTAGTATCTACTGCACGAGCGAAGAAAGTTCCTTCAGCACCCATTGCTAATTCTCCTGGCTTGAACGGATGTTCAATTGTTCCAAAAGGAGAAGTTTTAGTCTTTTGTCCTAGAGGTGTTGTTGGAGAATATTGACCTTTTGTTAAACCATAAATCTGATTATTAAAAAGGATATAATTAATATCAATATTACGACGCAATAGGTGAATAAAGTGATTACCACCGATAGCCATACTATCTCCATCACCCGACATTAACCAAACACTGAGATTTGGATTAGCTAGTTTTACCCCTGAAGCAATTGCTGCAGCACGACCATGAATACCATGAAAACCGTATGTGTCAACATAGTAAGGGAAACGTGAAGAACAACCAATTCCTGAAACAAAAACTAGGTTTTCTTTTTTTACACCAATTTCTGGTAGTGTATTCTGAACAGCAGCTAATATAGAGAAGTCTCCACAACCAGCACACCATTTCACTTCTTGATCAGATACGAAATCTTTTCTTGTATATTGTTTTATTTCAGTCATCTATTTAGCCTCCAAAATTTCGTTAAACTTTTCTTTTAGCTCTGAAACCATAAATGGTTGTGCTTCAACTTTATTGTATTTATCATACTTAAACTCAGGAAGTGAATAACTTAAATAGTTAGCAAATTGCCCAGAGTTAAGCTCACATACAAGAATTTTTTTGTATTTCTTAAATATGTCAGCTGTTTCGTTAGGTAGTGGGAATATGTAATTGAAGTTTGTAAAACCAATTTTTGCTCCTTTTTCTTTAACTTCAGTAAAAGCATCAAATAGAACTCCATAAGAACTTCCCCAACCTACAACTAGTAAATCACCTTCTTGATCACCATAAACTTCTTGCTTAGGATATGAATCAGAAATTTTATTTACTTTTTCAGCACGAAGCTTAGTCATTAAAGCGTGATTTTTAGGATCGTGAGATACAGAACCTTTACCATTAAGTTTCTCAAGGCCACCAACACGGTGTTCATTACCTTCAACGCCAGGATGTGCCCAAGTACGAACTAGATTCTCATCACGTTCGAATGGCATATAATTAGAATTAGGCTTAGCAATTATTGGAGTAATAGTTGGCATATCTTCCATTTTAGGCAATTTCCATAATCCAGAACCATTACCTAGGTAACTGTCGGTATGAAGAATTACAGGAGTCATATGTTCAACAGCCATTTTTGAAGCAGCAAAAGCGTAATCAAAACAATCAGAAGGGCTAGAAGCTGCAATTACTGGAATTGGTGCTTCTCCATTACGTCCCCAAAGAGATTGTAATAAGTCAGTTTGCTCTGTTTTTGTTGGAAGTCCAGTAGATGGTCCACCACGCATAACATTTACAATAACTAAAGGAAGCTCAGTAATAAAAGCAAGACCTAGGGCTTCGCTTTTAAGGCTTAATCCAGGGCCAGAAGTTGTAGTGGCAGCCATATTACCAGCATAGGCAGCACCTATTGCTGAGTTGATACCTGCAATCTCATCTTCTGCTTGGAAAGTTTTTATATTTAATGATTTGTGCTTTGATAATTCAGAAAGAATATCAGTAGCTGGAGTAATAGGGTATGAACCTAAGAAAAAGTTTAATCCAGATTTTTCAGCAGCGGCCATTAATCCCCATGCGGTAGCAGTATTACCAGTAATATTTCGGTATTTACCACTTTTATTCTCGTTAGGGTTTACTATATATGTTGTTGAAAGAACTTCTATAGTATCAGCAAAATTATATCCAGCTCTAAGGATCTTAATATTTGCTTCAGCAATTGAAGGTTTCTTTGCAAATTTATTAGTGATAAAGTCTTCACTAAGTTTAATGTCTCTATTGAACATATAAGCAAGTAAACCTGTAATAAATTGGTTTCTTGTTTTGTCAATAGTTTTTGAATCTAAACCTGTTTCTTTCAATGTAAGACGACATTGAGTAGTAACTGGAGCTTCAATAACAATAAAACCATCTAAGGAACCATCCTCAAGGCGGTTAGTGTCTAGCTTAGCCTTTTTAAAAGCTTTAGCAGTAAAGCTGTCAGAATCAACAACAATTGTTCCGCCAGGTTTTACATGTTTAAGATTATACTCCAATGCAGCAGGGTTAAGTGCTACTAAGACGTCAGCCATATCGCCAGATGTATGAATATCTGCATGTCCGATATGAACTTGAAAACCAGAAACTCCCGCTATTGTTCCTTGAGGAGCACGGATTTCTGATGGAAAGTCAGGAAAAGTAGCTAGGTCATTTCCTAATATAGCTGCTACATCAGAAAACTGAGTTCCTGATAATTGCATACCATCTCCAGAATCACCTGCAAACTTTATAACTATCCTTTCGACTTCGATTTTATTGTTTTTAGTCGCCATTTTAATTATGTATATTTTATTTTATGTGTTTAATTTTCAGCAGCAAATGTAAAATAATTATCCCAACAATCGATAGGTATTAGATAGGCTTTTTTAGTGATTAATGTTGGTATTATAATATAGTATATGATAGCTTTTGGTATTACTATTACTTTTTACAATTTATTATTAAAATTTTGTCGTTAAAAAATTAACATTAGGTTGTAGGCGGTCTATTGTAATATGCTATTAATAAGGTAATTAAAACTAATTCTTATATTGTATTTGCAATAAATTTGGATTAAATAAAAGTATGCCAAATATTTTAACTTTGAGTAAACCTATGTTATTTAGAAACGTTATAAATATATGCAGAAGCTTTGTTTATTTCAAACATTATTTATCTTTGCACCGTTTTAAGAAATTAATATTAATAATATAAAATTATAGCGATATGGCTTATGTAATAAATGACGATTGTACAGCATGTGGTACTTGTATTGATGAGTGCCCTACTGAAGCAATTTCTGAAGGTGATATCTACGTTATTGACGCAGATTTATGCACAGACTGCGGTTCTTGTGCTGATGTATGCCCAGTAGAAGCAATTTCTCCTGAGTAACATTTAAAGAAATTTATTTTAAAAGTCCTTTCCTTTATTGGTTAGGACTTTTTTTTGTACTTTAAATAGAAGTTGTTATTAACTTAATATATTTATTGAGCCAACAATAGATATTGCACTATTTTTGTGTGATATTTATATAATTATTTAGATTTTAGTAATGGATCAAATTTCCTCTGTATTATTAAAAAGATGTGTTTCAGAATTTTCGAAACTGCCTGGTATTGGAAAAAAAACTGCTTTACGATTAGCAATTCATTTGCTAAAACAAAAAACAGATTATGCAGTATCCCTTGGGAGTTCAATAATTGAATTTCGTGAAAAGATCAAATTCTGCAAAAAATGTCATAATATCTCTGAAGGAGATCTTTGTGAAATTTGCAGTGGTATAAAAAGGAACCATTCTCAAATATGTGTTGTGGAGAATATTCAAGATGTTATTTCAGTAGAAAATACTATGCAGTATAATGGGATATACCATATACTTAATGGTGTAATTTCTCCAATGGATGGAGTTGGACCTATGGATTTAAACATTGATAGCCTTGTACAAAGAATTGAAAATGATAATGTTGATGAGATAGTATTGGCATTGCCAACTACTATCGAAGGTGATACCACCAGCTTCTTTATTTATAAAAAACTTTCGGATACTGTCAATTCTATTACATCTATAGCTAGAGGGGTTTCGGTGGGCGATGAATTGGAATATATTGATGAATTAACATTAGGAAGGTCAATTATTAATAGAATGCCATATTCTGGAAAATGATGTTATAGACCCTTATAATAATTGAGAATAAGACTTTTTTTTACTGGTATTTTATGCAATTTGAAATGTTAATAAATGCCAAAAAGCAATCTATCTTCTTTTCTTGCTCATAATCAGTTAGATACATACATAATTTAAAATTGTATTTATTCTGATATTCGTCATTATTTATGTTGAAAAATTATATATTTTTACTTCTCAAAATAGATACTAGATATATATGACAATATTATCACATATAAGCCATTGCGAAGATGGTAATGATACTGGAAATTGTTTCAAAGTATTAACTGAAGAGGAGAAAACCCTTTTAGAAAACAATCGTACTGAGATTCAGTTTACAAAAGGAGAGACAATAGTAAAACAAGGTACTAAAGCTACTGATATTTTATATTTGAAGGATGGCTTGGTTAAGATAGGGGTTAATAGTGGTGATAATAATCTTATTTTATGCGTAAAAACTAAAAATCACTTTATTGGCACAGAGAATATTTATGGGTACGATTATCATCCATATACTGTTACTGCTCTTGAGGATTCCATGATTTGTTTTATTGATATAAGTGCAATTCGTCAGCTTTTAAAACAGAACCATACTTTTAATGCTGAAATGTATAAAGTAATTACGAATAATTCTCTTATTACATACGATAGATTCTTTTCATTAACACAAAAGCAACTACATGGACGTTTTGCTGACATTTTACTTTGCTTAAGTAAGAATGTTTTTAGAGCTCAAAAATTTGATTTACCTCTTAGTAGGAAAGATCTTGCTGCTCTTACAGGAATGGCACCTGAGAGTGTTATAAGAATAATTAAAGACTTTAAAACTGATAAAATAATATCTACTAAAGGAAAACGTATAGAGATTCTTAACCAACCATTGCTTGAGAAAATTAGTACTGTAGGATAAAACATTAATATATTATATAAAAAAGGAGCATTTTATTAAAATGCTCCTTTTTTATTTATTTATTATTTCCTTTTGTTGGAGGTTTAGATATTGATTCTCTCATTGTAGTATCAGCTTGAATATTCTTAAATTTATAGAAATCCATAACACCCATATTTCCACTACGAAATGAATCTGCCATAGCTAATGGTATCTCAGCTTCAGCTTCAATAACTTTTGCTCTAGCTTCTTGAGCTTTTGCTTTCATTTCTTGCTCAAGAGCAACGGCCATTGCTCTACGCTCTTCGGCTTTAGCCTGAGCGATATTTTTATCAGCTTCAGCTTGATCCATTTGAAGTGCTGCGCCAATATTCTTTCCAATATCGATATCTGCAATATCAATTGATAAAATTTGGAATGCAGTTCCAGCATCAAGGCCTTTTCCTAAAACAAGCTTAGATATAACATCAGGATTTTCAAGAACTTTTTTGTGGTTCACTGATGAGCCAATTGAACTAACTACACCCTCGCCTATACGTGCAAGAACGGTATCTTCTCCAGCTCCACCAACAAGCTGCTCAATATTTGCCCTTACAGTAACTCTGGCTTTGGCAATCAGCTGAATACCATCCTTTGCAACGGCAGTTACAGGTGGAGTGTTTATTACTTTAGGATTTACCGACATTTGAACGGCCTCTAGTACATCTCTGCCAGCTAAATCAATAGCTGTGGCTGTGTTAAAAGTTAGGTTCATATTTGCTTTGTCAGCAGATATTAACGCTCTTACAACAACTTGAATGTCTCCTCCGGCCAAAAAATGAGCTTCTAGTTCATCCCTAGTAATCTCTAACCCTGCTTTTTTTGAAGCAATCATTGCGTGTACAATAGCTCCAGGAGGAACTTTTCTGAACCTCATGATAACTAACTGTAGTAAGTTTACAGGAACTCCCGATACTGCGGCTTGAAACCATAAGTTGATTGGAATTACGTAAAAGAAAAGTAATAAAGCAACTATGCCTATTACAAAGAAAACAGCTAGTCCAGCCATGGACTGCGCCATAATTAGTAGTAAAATGTTCATATATTTATTTTAATGGTTTAACAATAATTTCATTTCTATCGATACTTATTATTTCAATTTCAGTTTTAGGATTAATAAAACCAGTATCTGATTTTGCTTCATGCGTCTTGCCTTTTAGTTTAATTGTGCCAAGAGGAGTTAATCTAGATATAGTGGTGCCAATATCCCCTATTGAAACTACAGTCCTTAAGTCATCTCTTACCGAGGACTTAATGCTAGTTTTTAGCTCCACTCTTTTCCATGATTTTTGCTTAATTATAGTAAAGAGCGATGCTGTAAGAACAGTAAAAATAACAAGTGTATTAATGTGTGCTAGAATGGTATACCCTTCATTATATGGTAAATAAATTGCATATATAAGAAGGAGTCCTCCAAAGACACCTAATATGCCGCCAGGAACAAAAAGAACCTCTGCCAATATAAAAAGTAGGGCAATTACAACAATTCCAATAATAAGAAACCAAAACATATTTTTCTATTTTTATTATTGCACTAAAGTATAAAATATTATGATATACTTTTAAGGTATTTTGTGTATTTTTACTCTTTAATAAATCAATTTAAGAATGCTGAATAATCAATACGGACAAATTGCTCGTTATGCAAAATTAAGATATGCTAGTCTCTTGATGCTTGTTGTTATAAGTATAGGTACAAGTGGCTATATGGCATTTGAGGATTTGGAGTTTGTGAATGCTTTATATCTCAGTGTTATTACTATTTCTACTGTGGGTTTTAGTGATGCCCTTATAACTACCACTGAGGGTAAACTATTCACAATATTGCTAATAATGATTGGGTGGTCTGGCTTTGCTTATGCAATTTCTGTTATTACTTCACATTTTGTAGAAGGAGGAATGGGTAATATTATTCATAAATATAGACATAAAAATTTATTGCGAAAGATGAAAAATCATACTATATTAGTTGGCTATGGCCGTAATGGAAAACAAGCGGCAGAAGAACTTAATAAGAGAGGAAGTGAATTTGTTATTATTGAAAAAGTACATGAATTAATAATTAGTAGCTTAAGTAAAAATATTGAATTTGTTGAGGGTGATGCCACTGAGGATGAGGTATTAAAAGAAGCTGAAATTGAAAAAGCAAAATCAATAATTATAACTCTTCCATTGGATGCAGATAATTTATTCGTGACGATTACAGCAAGGTCTCTAAATCCCAAAATTCAGATAATAACTCGTGCTTCGAGTGAGTCAGCGGAGAAGAAATTGCTAATTGCAGGTGCTGATGAGGTAGTAATGCCAGAATATGTTGGAGGTTCTCATATGGCGGCTATGGTAAGTTCAGTTGATGTAGTAAGGTTTCTTGACCATATATCATTAAGTGGCGAGGCGGATACAAATCTTGTGGAAATAGAGTGTGGAGATTTGCCTGAAAATATGATTAATCAAACTATATTTGAGTTAGGTGTGCGCACAAAGAGTGGTGCTAATATTATTGGTTTTAAGGCCCCTAATGGTGAAATTGTTACTAACCCAACACCTGATACGAGTATATTACCTGGATCAAAACTATTTGTGTTAGGAGACCCTAATCAAATTTCTAAAATGAAAAGTATGCTAAAATTGAAAAATGATTAAAGTATTTGTGGTTTTTTAGGTTTATCTTATTAAACTTATACCAATTCCACATTGTAAGCATTTAGTATAACTACAGTAATTATTTCGTAATTCTAATAAAGCCTGACTCTGAGCTGCATTGTCTGCAATCAGTCCACTTTGAGCAAATCTTTTTATAATGGAGTTAGATTCAGCTTTTGTTTCCTCAAGAAATTTTAATGCTCTGCTTTTTAGGTTTTCATCACCATTGTGATTTGCATAAACAAAAAGAAAAGGGACAATGGTATTTATTAAAACCAAATCGAAAGATGAACTGCCAAATTTCTTAGTGCTTTTCTTGCTGTTTTTACCAAATACATAATGATTATGCCAATATTCAGACACTTCTAAGTTAAAGAGCTCCTTCAATTCTGAAATATTAGATATTTCAAGAATTTTTGAAAATAAATGAGAAGATTTATTTATTAAATATGCAAATTGAGCAATTCTAATGGTAGGGAAATTTACTGGACGCATACGCATGAATTTCCATTGATAGGAGTAAACAGCTTCTAGCCCATGTTTCTTTTTGAGAAATTCGTACTCTTTCAATAGTTTTGTGGAATACTCGTCATTAAGATTTGGATTAATAAGTGAGGACTGACCAAAGAGTATTGCTTCTATTTGAAAGATATTGTTTTTATATTTTGCTAAAATATTTAGAGGAGTACTTGTGGCTAATTGTTCAAATGGATCCGAGTTGATATTAAAGCCAAAGTTTCGAGCCAAAGCAATATAAAAAGTCTTTTCCCAATTATTATTATTAGCGGCAAGATTGGTCTCTATCTGCTCAGTTTTGTGTTCAAGTCGTTCAATCAGCAATCTCTCAAGCCACGATATTCTTATTAAACTATTTACATCTTTTATTTGTTTAGAACAAGGTATCCATTCTCTTGAGGCCGAAAGATCTCTATATTTAGCATATTGACTTAAGTTAAATTTTCCCTTTAGTTCTACAACCTCTAATTTATTGCCTCCTTTGGTGGTTATTTCCATATCATGTTCATAAACAACATGTAGTATCACCGAATCGTATACTGAATTATTATTATGATTGTGTTTAATCCAGTCAGACGATTTTATATGCATTTCTACACTACCACTCCATTCAGTATCATTAATGAGTATTCTTGCATCAGAAAAATCTGGGCCTGAATTTGTATTCAGTAGTCCAGGTTTTATCACTTTTATTCGGGATCCATCGGTGGAGGTTAACTCGCCTTTATAATTCCTAAATTGCCATATATAGTAGAGAAAGTCTTCGGTCATTATATTAAGAATTAGGCTTCTGTATGTTGTTGCATTTTATTGATAAGTAATATTTGAATAATAAAAAATATTCCAAAAGAAATAATAGAATAAAATGTTGCTGAATTTAGATTTATTTTTATAAAATGGTAGTTAATATTTGGGATTATTATATTTGAAAAATTAGTATCAGTAAAAACATTAGGTATTATTAGGTTATTATTTGCAGGAATAAATGCTAACGAAAGGATAATAATAATTAAAATAGAAAAAGAAATTATAAACCAAGTTCTCTTATTAATAATAGGTGTTATAGTAAGGTAGTTAGCGATATTTGCTTCGCTAATTTTAGCCATAATACTTTCTGTAAAACCTGAGTTCACAGATTCCATGCTGCTTTTATCGAAAGCTTGTTTTGCGATTTTGTCTATTCTATTATTTATTTCCATAAGTATCTAATATTTCTTTAGGAAGTTGATTTTGGAGAATAAGCATAAGTTTTTGCCTACTTCTATGTATCCTTACTTTTATACTGTTTGCTTTATGTCCTGTTATCTTTGCAATTTCTTGCATTGATAAATCTTCATAATAATACAAAGTTAATATAAAAGCATCTTCGCTATTAAGTTTTTTTATACTGTTTTTTATTTGATCTTTTAATTCATTACTTTCAAGTATATCAAGAGCTTGCTCAATATTATTATTGTTTAATTCATTTATATCAATATTGTTTACCGTTTGTATTTGTCGCTTTAGGTGCTTTAATTTATCCAGACTTGTATTGTAGGCAATACGGTATATCCAAGATGAAAATTTGGACTCTCCTTTAAATTTTGATAATGATTTATATGCTTTAATAAAAGTGTCTTGAGCGGCTTCTTCAGCATTCTCTTTGTCTTTAATAATGCGATAGCATAGCGTAAAAATCAAATCTTTATACCTATCAATAAGTACTGAGTATTTGTTGTCTTCGCCATTGAGTACTTTATCGATATAGAATTGGTCGCTTTTGGTCATCTGATGTTATGACTTATGATTTTTAGTTTTGGTTACAGTATTTTAATAATTTATTGGTTCAATTATGTAATTATATAATGAGCTAATTATTTAATTAAAATTTAACCATTAATACTTGTAACCAGATTTCTGTTTTTGTCGTCATAAGTCACGAAAGCAAATTTATGAATTAATTAAATATAAATATTATGGAAGACGTTTTTATTGTACTAACTATTTTCGGGTCAATATTTGGAGTTTTTTACCTTCATTATAATACTCGAAATAGGGAGAGAATGGCGCTAATAGAAAAAGGTGCTGATGCTAGTATATTTTTTACAAAGCGAGAGAAAACACTAACACCAATATGGAAAATACTAGTATTGAATTTAGCGCTTTTACTTATGGGTGTTGGTATTGGAGTAGTAATTGGATCGGTTATTGGCAAGTATAGTATTTTAGAAATGGATACAAGTATGCCCGGATCCATATTCTTCTTTGCTGGTACAGGCTTACTAATTGGCTATTTTATATCTCGTAATTTTGATAAAAAATAGTACCTTCTTTAGAATAAACGATTAGTTTGATAATATTAAAAAAACAGTATAAATTCTTAGGATTTATACTGCTTTTTTTATAAAAGTAAGTATTTTACTTTTTAAGTAAATCTGAGATGATATCGCCAGCTCCCATACTAGG
>JAGLDA010000145.1 GCA_023145955.1 Bacteroidales bacterium | reverse complement strand
AATTATTATTGTAATGTACTTTTTATAATTTTATAAACTCAAATGTTGCATTTGCTAGTTGAATCTACCTGAGGTTGAGTTTAGATATTAATTATAATAGTATAATGTTTTTTGCTAGCTTTGTGGAATTAAATTAATTAAGTATGGAAATCTCTAATTCCTTTAGTTTGTATTATACTGATAATATGAGAATTAATATTATTACAACTATGCAAATAAATAATATATATGCAGTAGGAACCGAGGATATTTTCTTTTAGCACAAATTAAAACCGATTAATTGAAACAATTAATATTAATATCAGGATTATTTATAATTGGCTATATATACAGCTGTACAGAAGACGTAGGTGTTGAACTAAATTCAGAAAAAATGAATAAAATTGAAGTAGGGAGTAAAATCCCATTATTTGAATTAAATGATCAGCATGGCAAACTGTTTAATATTGAAACTGTATTGGGGCAAAAGAATTTGGTGATTTATTTCTACCCAAAAGACGATAGTCCCGGATGCACAAAAGAGGCTTGTTCATTTCGCGATCAATTTGAAGTGTTTGCCGATGCCGATGCAATGATTATTGGTATAAGTGGACAATCTGTTATGAGTCATCTCAATTTTGCACAAAAGCATAGATTAAATTATACTTTATTAAGCGACGAAGAGAATAAAGTGCGCAAATTATTCGGTGTTCCATCGAGTTTTTTCGGATTAATTCCGGGCAGAATTACTTATATTGTGAATAAAGAAGGTGAGGTAGTTTATCTATTTAATTCACAAATTCAGGTCAATAAGCATGTGGGCGAAGCTTTGCGTATTATTCAGGAAATAAAATGAATATAGCATAATGCACTGTGCTAATTGCAACTGTATAATTTGCTGGAAGTAATCTCGGCGCACAATCCGATATAGGGGTGTTCCCTCTACATTCTGCCTAAGAAAGTATGTACCTACTTTGGGAGCAGGATCAATGGTTAGATGAATATGTCAAAAAAACAAAGCTTCAGCAGAAAGAATAGTAAATTATTATCGATAAAAATATTAGCCAATAAAATGGTATGGTTTTTATATTGAAATAATGAGCATATTCTATGATGAACATCATTTTTATGTGGTGTTAATCAACAAGAGTTTAGTATCTTTGCAGTCTTATTTTAATTTAATCTAAATAAGATTTGAAAATAGATTATAATGGCAAAAAGTGAAGATATAATAATAGATGAGGTTACTTCCTCTGATTATAAATATGGGTTTACCACCGATATAGAGTCTGAAGATATTGGAAAAGGACTTAGCGAAGATGTGGTAAGGATTATTTCGGCAAAGAAAAATGAGCCAGAATGGTTGCTTGAATTTCGATTAAAAGCATATCGTAAATGGCTTACTATGGAGCAACCAGACTGGGCGCATCTTAAAATCTCTCCAATAGATTTTCAAGAGATAATATTTTATTCGGCTCCAAAGAAGAAAAAAGAGCTTGAAAGCCTTGATGAGGTGGATCCTGAATTACTAGATACATTTAATAAACTTGGGATTAGTCTCGAAGAGCAAAAGGTGCTTTCGGGAGTAGCGGTTGATGCTGTAATAGATAGTGTTTCGGTGAAAACTACTTTTACAGATGTTCTTGAGAAAAAAGGAATTATTTTTATGTCTTTTAGTGAGGCAGTACAAAAATACCCTGATCTTATAAAAAAATATATGGGTAGTGTTGTGCCTCCAAGCGATAATTATTTTGCGGCATTAAATTCTGCTGTTTTTAGTGATGGTTCTTTCTGCTATATTCCTAAAGGAGTTCGTTCTCCAGTTGAACTTAGTACTTATTTCAGAATAAATGCAGCTAATACAGGTCAGTTTGAGCGCACTCTAATTGTTGCCGACGAAGGTGCTTACGTTAGTTACCTTGAAGGTTGTACCGCCCCACAACGAGATGAGAATCAGCTGCATGCTGCTATTGTAGAGATAGTAACTCATGATAATGCGGAGGTAAAATACAGTACTGTACAAAATTGGTATCCTGGTGATAAAAATGGAGTTGGGGGTATTTTTAATTTTGTAACCAAGCGAGGCCTTTGTAAAGGGCATCACTCAAAAATATCGTGGACTCAGGTAGAAACTGGGTCGGCTGTTACATGGAAATATCCGAGTTGTATTCTCAAAGGCGATCATTCTGTTGGGGAGTTTTATTCTGTTGCAGTTACAAATAATTACCAGCAAGCAGATACTGGTTCCAAAATGATTCATATTGGTAAAAATACCAAGAGTACTATTATTTCAAAAGGTATATCTGCAGGAAAAAGCCATAATAGTTATCGTGGTTTGGTAAAGGTTAGTGCAAATGCTGATAATAGTAGAAACTTCTCGCAATGTGATAGCCTATTGCTAGGCAGTGAATGTGGTGCTCATACATTTCCATATATCGATACGGCAAATGAAACTACAGTCGTGGAGCATGAAGCTACAACATCTAAAATATCTGATGAACAGCTTTTTTATTGTCAGCAGAGGGGATTAAGCCCTGAAAAATCAATTGGGCTAATTGTAAATGGTTATGCAAAAGAGGTTTTAAACCAGTTGCCAATGGAGTTTGCAGCAGAAGCTCAAAAATTATTGGCCATAAGTCTTGAGAATAGCGTTGGTTAATTAAATTATTATTTAAGAAAAGATTAAACATATATATAATGTTAGAAATTAAAAACTTACACGTAAGTGTAGAAGGAAAAGAGATTCTAAGTGGCCTGTATTTAACAGTTAATGCTGGTGAAGTACATGCTATAATGGGTCCCAATGGAACAGGTAAAAGCACATTAGCTGCAGTAATTGCTGGTAATGAGGCTTATGATGTTACAGAGGGAGAAATAATTTATAAAGGAAAGAATCTATTGGAGCTTTCCATTGAGGATAGAGCTCGTGAGGGAGTTTTCTTGGGTTTTCAATACCCAGTTGAAATTCCTGGTGTTAGTATGACTAATTTTATGCGTACTGCCATCGACGAAATTCGTGAATATCGAGGTCAGGAGCCTCTTTCTGCTGGTGCTTTTCTAAAGTATATGAAAGAGAAAAAAGAGCTTGTAGAAATGCATGCTAAACTCAATAACCGCTCAGTAAACCAAGGTTTCTCTGGTGGCGAAAAGAAGAAGAATGAGATTTTTCAGATGGCGATGCTAGAGCCAACGTTATCGTTTCTTGATGAAACAGATTCTGGATTAGATATCGATGCTTTACGAATTGTTGCCAAGGGTGTTACAGCTTTAAAATCTCCGGATAATGCAACGGTTGTAATAACTCACTACCAGCGATTATTGGATTATATTGTGCCTGATTTTGTGCATGTAATGTATGATGGAAAAATTGTAAAAACAGGAGATAGAAGTCTTGCTTTGGAATTAGAAGAAAATGGCTATGATTGGATTAAGAAAGAATTAGAAGCAAAGAAATAATGAGCAATAAAGCAAAAGAAATAGCAATAAATCTAAAGCAAGATTTGCTCAAAAAGATTGATGGCAATATAAAGGCTAAATCTAATTCGGAGCAGGCATGGCTTGAGAAATTGCGAAAAGATGCTAGGGCAGAATTTGACTTATTGGGTTTTCCCACGGTTAAACTTGAAGCATGGCGTAAAACTAATCTTAAGTCATATTTGGAGCGTAAATTTGATGTTAATGCTATTGATAAAGATTTAAGTAGTTCTGAGGCAAATACTGCTTTGATGTGCGAAGCAAATAAGTACGATACAGATCTTTATACACAATATAATGGGCACTGGATGAAAGGTGCTGATGGTGTTACTACCTATGATAATGGCACTATTGTTTGCCCGATGAGTATTGCAATTAATATTTTTTCGGAATTAGTAGAACCGCATTTTGGCAAATATGCAATAGATAAAGGAAATGCACTTACAGCATTGAATACTGCTGATTTTGTAGAGGGCTATTTTGTATATGTGCCCGATAATGTTGAGCATGATCGAAGCCTTCAGATGGTGAATCTTATCGATAGCGACAATAATATATTTGCAAATATGCGAAACCTTGTTGTTTTAGGTAAAAATTCAAAATTAAGGATGCTGCATTGCGATGATTCTGTTAGCGAGAATAATTGCTTTATTAATAATATTACAGAAATTAGTATTGCTGATGGCGCTAAACTTGATTTATATAAACTTCAGAATAAGGATAATGAATCGGTGGTTATTACCTCTACATTTGTAGAGCAAGGTGCTGACTCAAATTTTGCTTCAAATACAATTATTCTTAATGGAGGTTTGGTGAAAAATGATACTAAAGTACTCCTTAATGGCCGCGGTGCTAATGCTGATGTTATTGGGCTATACTTAATGGATGGCCATCAACTTGTAGATAATCATGTACATATAACTCATGCTGTGTCAAATTGTACCAGTAATCAGTTATTTAAAGGTATTGTTGATGAATATGCTCACTCTGTTTTTAATGGACATACATTAGTTGCTAAGGATGCTCAGCAGACTCTAGCTTTTCAAAACAACAATAATATTCAGCTTACAAAAACCTCTAAAATAGATACAAATCCATTTTTAGAGATTTATGCTGACGATGTGAAATGTAGCCATGGGGCAACAGTTGGTCAATTGGATACCGCAGCAATGTTTTATATTATGCAAAGAGGAATTTGTGAGCGTAATGCCAAAATGTTGCTAATGTTGGCTTTTGTTGGTCAGGTGATTGATAAAATTGAATTACCAAATCTTAGAGCAAGCATGACGGAGTTAGTTGGTAAGCGCCTTAAAGGGGAGCTTAGTTCTTGCGATCAATGCTCTATTACTTGTGCTGAACCGGATAAGCCAATTCATTTTGAAATAGATATGAGTAAGGTTTAAAAGGTTATGTGTTTTGTGTTTGTTGTTTTGTGATGAACTAACAACAAATAACAAATTATCAATCAAAGGAAATGATATCAATAAATATTCTTGATTAATTATAATATTTATGAGTATAGATATAGATAAAATTCGGGCAGATTTTCCAATTCTTTCAACGAAAGTGAGAACGAAAAAATTGGTTTATTTCGATAATGGAGCTACTAGTCAAAAACCACAAATGGTAATTGATAGTATGACTAATTATTATCAGCAACAAAATAGCAATGTACATCGTGGTGTTCATTATTTAAGTCAGATTGCTACAGATGCTATGGAGTCAGCTCGAGAAAATATCCGTAAATACCTTAATGCTGCGAGTGTTGAGGAGGTTATTTTTACCAAAGGTACCACCGAATCCATAAATTTGGTAGCCAATTCATTCTCAAAAGTTTTTATTACTGAAGGGGATAATATTATTGTTTCAGAAATGGAGCATCATGCTAATATTGTTCCTTGGCAAATGATGTGCAAAGAGAAAAAAGTAGAACTTAAAGTTGCTAGAGTAAATGATGATGGTAGTTTGGATATTGATTATCTAAAGTCCTTATTTACGGATAGAACAAAGCTAATTTCTTTGGCGCATATTTCTAATGTAATGGGTGTTATTAACCCTGTAAAAGAGATTATTAGCTACGCTCATAGCAATGGTGCAAAGGTTATGCTTGATGGCGCTCAGGCTACTCCACATTCTGTTATTGATATGCAAGATTTGGATGTTGATTTCTTTGCTTTTTCTGCGCATAAAATGTATGGACCAACAGGAGTTGGTATTTTGTATGGAAAAAAGAAATTGCTAGAGCAAATGCCACCATATCAATTTGGTGGAGAAATGATAGACAAGGTTAGTTTTGAAGAAACCACTTTTAATGTATTGCCATTTAAATTTGAAGCAGGAACTCCTATGATTGCTGAAATTATTGGCCTTTCGTCGGCAATAGATTATATGCAGGAAATAGGAATACAGAATATTGCAGATTATGAGCATGAACTTTTGGAATATGCTACATCTAAACTTGAAAAGATAGATGGACTAAGAATTATTGGTGATACAAAAAATAAGGCAAGTGTAGTTTCTTTTGTAGTAAAAGGGGTTCATCATTATGATATTGGTAGTTTATTAGATCAATTTGGAATAGCAGTACGTACTGGAAATCATTGTGCTCAGCCACTAATGAAAAGTATGGGGATTAGTGGTACAGTAAGGGCCTCATTCGCTTTTTATAATACAAAGGAGGAAATAGATGTATTTATGGAGGCTTTAAATAAAGCTTTGAATATGCTTACATAAATTTAAAATTTAATAAATTATATATTTATTCTGTAAGAAAAATAAAGAAAAATATGACAATACAAGAATCAAAAGTAGAGTTGATTGAAGAATTTGAGATGTTCGACGATTGGATGGATCGCTATAATTATATTATAGAAATGGGCAAGGATATTGAGCCTTTGGCTGATGATTTAAAAATAAAAAAATATCTTATTAGTGGTTGTCAATCGCAGCTGTGGCTAATTGCAGAATTAGTTGATGGAAAAATTTTATTTAAAGCAGATAGCGATGCTATTATTACAAAAGGTATTGCACAACTATTATTAAGAGTAGTAAATAATAGAACGCCTCAGGAAATTATTGATGAGGATTTTTCTTTCATTGATATGATTGGCTTAAAAGAACATCTTTCTCCTACTAGAAGCAATGGTCTTACATCAATGATAAAACAAATTAAACTTTACGCCTTAGTTTTTAAAGCAAAAGCTCAACAACAATTATAGTATTGAAAAAACAGATATTATGTCAAAAGATAATCAAGAACCTTTAGCATTTCTAGATTTAGAAACTAGAGTAATGAAAGCATTAAAAACCGTTTATGATCCAGAAATTCCTGTGGACATATATGAGTTAGGATTAATATACGAAATAGAGGTAGATGAT
>JAGLDA010000144.1 GCA_023145955.1 Bacteroidales bacterium | reverse complement strand
TAATCACTAATTAACATAAAACCTCAGATAATTTTTATCTGAGGTTTTTTTATTATTGGCAAATATAATTCAATAAAAAAAGTGTGATAAAAAACTTTATATTTGCAGATTATTAATGCTTTATATAGTATAAACAAAGAAATAATAATAAATAAAAATATGGCTAATATTCGTCTTAATGATAAAACCTTTAAGCCATATATCTCTGGCGTTGATATATTAAAACAGGTAGAAAGAGTTTCTCTTGAAATAGCAAAGGATTATACAGGTAAAAACCCTATATTTATTGTAGTATTGAACGGAGCATTTATGTTTGCTAGCGATTTGATGAAAGCATATCCTTTTAATTGCGAGATTTCGTTTGTTAAGCTAGCCTCCTATCAGGGAACAGAAACGTCAGAAAAAGTTAAACAATTAATTGGTTTAAACCATAGTATCGAAGGTCGCGATATTGTAATTATTGAAGACATTGTTGATACAGGAATAACCATGAGCGACCTACTTGCTGATTTAGGAGAAAGAAAGCCATCGAGTATAAGGATAGCTACTTTGTTTTTTAAGCCTAAGGCATTTCAAAAAGACTATGATGTGCATTATGTAGGATTTGAAATAGGAAATGAATTTATAGTTGGATATGGGTTGGATTATGATCAGCTTGGTCGTAATTTGAAAGATATTTATATAATAACAGAATAACACAAACATATAAAACAATTTTAAATGCTTAACATAGCTTTATTTGGCCCTCCGGGCGCAGGAAAAGGTACTCAATCGAAGTATCTTATTGAAAAATATAATTTGACTTATATTTCTACTGGTGATATCTTGAGAAAAGAAATTGCCGAGGGTAGCGAATTAGGACAAAAAGCAAAAGATGTTATTGCTGCAGGTCAATTGGTAAGCGATGATCTTATTGTTCAAATAATTGAAAAGAGGATTAAGAGCGAAGCCAAGGATGGTATTCTGTTTGATGGATTTCCTAGAACTGTAGTTCAGGCATATATCCTTGATGGGTTATTGTCAAAGCTTAATACGTCTCTTACTTTTATGCTTAGTTTGGAAGTTCCGAATCAGGAATTGAAAACTCGTCTTTTGGAAAGAGGAAAAAGCTCTGGCCGATCTGATGATACTATGGATGTTATTGCAAAAAGATTGACAGAATATGAGGATAAAACTATGCCTTTAATCGATTTTTATAAAGACAGAGGTAAGTATATATCTATTGATGGAGTTGGTAGTATTAATGATATTACTGATAGACTTAATAATGCTATCGATAGAACATTAAAGCGTAAATATTTTAATGTTGTGGTTACTGGAATTCCAGGTTCTGGTAGGGGAACTCAAGCTAAACGATTGGCTGCTAAATATAACCTAGCATATTTATCTACTGGTAAAATGATGCGTGAGGAGATAGCAAAAGGTAGTGATATAGGAAATGCTTGTAAGAAATATGTAGAAAGTGGGGATATGGTTCCTGATGAGTATCCTATACGATTGATGGAGCGTTTTATTAGGGATAATCCACATGTTGATGGTTATGTTTTTAAGGGTTTTCCAAGAACTACTGTTCAAGCATATATCCTTGATGGCTTACTTAAAAAGCTTGATTCTCAGGTGAATGTAGCAGTAGAAATTGACACAAGAACCATTACTGCAATTAAGAGGTTGGCTAATAGAGGGAATTCTGAGAAAGGTAGAACCTATGATCAGAATACGGACCTAATAGTGCACCGTTTGGATATGTGGGAAATGACTATTAAGAATTATGTAAGTAATTTTTATAAGAACCAAGATAAGCTAATAAGTATCGATGGAGAATCTGAAAATCAAGATGTGATTTTTGGTGAGATTGATTCCTTAATTGGTAATATGATAGAACAATTTTAGAAAGATTATATTATGGCTAGTTCCAATTTTGTTGATTACGTAAAGATACACTGTAAGAGTGGTAATGGTGGAAAAGGCTCAACGCATATGCGTAGAGAGAAGTATATTCCTAAAGGTGGTCCTGATGGTGGTGATGGTGGCCGTGGTGGCCATATTATTGCTAGAGGAAATGAGCAGTATTGGACTCTATTGCATTTACGATATCGTAAACATATAAAAACAGAGCATGGTTCTGCGGGTAGCAAATCGCAAAGTACTGGTGCTGATGGTGAAGATAAATACCTTGATGTACCTCTTGGTACATTGATTAAAGATGCCGAAACGGGAGACATTATTGGAGAGGTAATGGATCATGATCAGGAGATTATTATTATGAGAGGTGGTAGAGGTGGACAAGGAAATGTGCATTTTAAATCTGCAACAAATCAAACTCCAATGTATGCTCAGCCAGGCGAAGACCTTGAAGAGGGTTGGGTAGTTATGGAGCTTAAAATACTTGCTGATGTAGGTCTTGTGGGTTTCCCTAGTGTGGGAAAATCAACATTACTATCTGTAGTGTCTGCTGCTAGACCAGAGATTGCTGAATACCACTTTACAACCTTGAAACCTAACCTAGGAATTGTTTCCTACCATGATAATAAATCATTTATAATGGCCGATATCCCAGGTATTATTGAGGGTGCGCATGAGGGTAAAGGCTTAGGCCTTAGATTTTTGCGGCATATAGAAAGGAACTCAACCCTTTTGTTTATGGTGCCTATTGATACCGATAGTATTGAAAAAGAATTTAATATTCTTCTTAATGAGCTTAAATTATACAATCCAGAGTTATTGGATAAATCTAGAATATTAGCAATAACTAAATCTGATATTTTTGATAAGGAAATGATAGAGGATTTAAAACCAGAATTACCTAAAGGTGTGGAAATAGTTTTTATCTCTGCAGTTACCATGCAAGGTATTCCTGAGTTGAAAGATAAGCTTTGGGTTAAGATGAATGAGGAATTGTAATTATAGTATTATTTTAATATTTAGGCAATAAATTGATAGAAACTCTTCAAAATATTGATACCGAAATCTTCCTTTTTTTTAATGGAATGCATAATTCTTTCTTTGATATTATTATGTATTGGATTTCTAAAACTACCCCATGGATTCCACTGTGGGCTTTCTTTATTTATTTGATAATTAGGGAGTATGGCAAAAAAGGGGTAATAATTGTATTTGCAATGATTGCCGCTGTTGGATTGGCAGATTTTATTTCTGTTCATGCTTTCAAAAATGTTTTCGAGCGGCTTCGTCCTTGCCATAATCCCCAAATTCAAGACTTAGTACATATAGTTCGCCAGCATTGTGGAGGTAAGTATGGGTTTGTTAGTTCGCATTCGTCTAATATGTTTGCCATAGCAAGCTTTATGTCGTTGGCTTTGCACCATAAATATGCCAAAAGTTATATATTATTCTTTTTATGGGCTGCTCTAGTTGGTTATAGCCGCATTTATTTGGGAGTTCATTTTCCTGCAGATGTATTTGTGGGTGCATTATTAGGTAGTGCCATAGCTTTTGCTATTTGGAAAATAGTAGTGCGCTTCGGTAATATTAGAAACTAGAGGTGAAAGTTATTTAGTAATTTCTTGCAGAATATCTTTTAACGTATTATTCAAATTAGATACTGCCAATGGGATGTCCCATTTGTTTTTGTCTTGCTCTCCCACATAATTAGAGATGCTTCGTATTTGAATAAAAGCTTGCTTTTCCATCATGCAGCAATAAAAAAATGCTGCCCCCTCCATGCTTTCTACTTCTATGTTTTGAGCAATATTATTTTGGGTATTAGTTTTAATACTTTGTACTGTACTACCCTTTACTGTGAGTATATTTTCTACAACTTTGTTATTTATAAGGGTATAGTTTTCTAGAATTCCATTACTGTATGGCCATTCATTAGCATTTGCTAAGCCCATATCAAAAACACTTATAAAACCATTAATTGAATTTGCTCCAAAATCTGAAAACCTATCAGACATAACATTAACAACAGTTCCCAAAGTAATTTCAGTAGAGAAACTACCAGATATTCCCGCAAGAATAATAAATTTATATTTCTTTGAACTTAGCAGTTTTGTTAATGAATACATCATTGCGTGGATGCCCACACCAGTGATAAGAATCTCTATGGGTAGCCCATTAATAGTGCTAGCAAATAAATTATCAGTAATTTTATTTGTTTCAGAAATAAGGGGCTTTATCTCAAGTTTCGTTGCCGATACTAGAAGTATAGTATTTGTATCCACTGTTAGAAATGTTTTAGTGGAACTTTAGAAAAGAAATATGATAGGCCGAGTCCTGAAATCATATGCCAAATTCCCCACCAAGCGGCAATAAACATCATGCCTCCAAGAGGTAGTGAGTCTGGGAATATATCAGGATTAAAGAGTAGAACTAATGCCAAGCCAGAATTTTGAATACCTGTTTCTATGGTTATACTTCTTCGCTCACGGCGCTTTATACCAAACATAGAAGCTATGCTAAAGCCAGTAAGTAATGCTAAGGCGTTATGGATAAGTACAATTACGGTAATCCATTTAATATATAGAATAAAAATATCAAAGTTTTTCGCAAATGCGATTATTACAAATAGTAAAAATATAACAACAGATACTGTTTGTATTGGTTTTTTAATTTTTTCAGTAATTTTAGGATATTTCCAAGCAAATAGCATTCCTAATATAAGAGGAATACCTAATAGAATAAATACAGATTGAAACATTTGTAAGTTATCTATTTCTAGTGTTCTAAGCAATTCTCCACCATCTACTCTATGAGCATATTTAATATATAGGCCACCCCAAAATGCAAAGTTGAAAGGTGTAAGTATTACTGCACCCAATGTAGCTATGGCAGTGAGGCTAATGGATAACTCCACGCTACCTTTTGCCAACGAAGATATAAAATTTGATATATTACCACCAGGAGCGGCTGATACAAGGATCATTCCTAGGGCGATTCCTTCAGTAATATAATCTTTAAGAATTATGGTAAGGAGAAATGTAAATGCAGGTAAAGCAATAAATTGTGATAATAAGCCCACAAGAATCATCTTAGGTTTTTTAAGAAATAGTGTTTTAAACTTTCTTAATCTAATTCCTAATGCTACACCAAACATTATTATTCCTAATGTGATATTTAGTGCAACTAATCCGCCCTCACTAAAGTTGATACGGATACTGTCTAATGCTTGGAGTTCTTCGTACATAATGCTTATAATTGTTTGTAATAGCAAATATACGGTTTTTTTAGACTAATCTAAATTCTATTATTATATATTATAATTTGACACTGCAATTCTATCATTAGTATAATACAGTTAGTATAAAAATCTATTTAAGTCCTAACTTTTCAATTTTATTGCCAATTGTAATTTCTTTCATTTCTGCTTCCAGAGTAATAAAATTATCTTTAAAAGTTTTTTTAAGAAATTCTCCATTTTTCAACAAGTGTATTTCATCGCAAGTATTACTTAATGTTGAGAAAATATGAGAAGAAATGATAACAGTTTTGCCTAAATCTTTCAGTTTATGAATAATGTCTTCAATTATAATATTACTCTGAATATCGACGCCATTAAAAGGTTCATCGAGAATAAAGCATTCATTATCCTGCATTAGTATGGCAGTTAATGCTAATTTTTTCTTCATCCCTGTTGAATAAGTTGATGCATATTGATTTAATGGTAAGTCAAATATATTTCTTTCATCAATGTTTCCAGTATTTTTATTCCGAGCATTACAAAGAAGCCTAATATATTCTCTTCCAGTGATTTTAGAAAAGAAAAATGGCTCTGTTAGTAATAGTCCTAAATGATTTTTTAGTTTGTCTATGTCAGACGATATTGTCCCACTATATTTTTCCAGTCCTGCTATACATCTAAAAAGAGTTGTCTTGCCAGAACCATTTTCTCCAATAATACCATAAACCTGTCCTTTGTCAAAGCTAAGATTGATGTTTTTAAGAACTTGTTTTGGCCCATAGTTTTTTGATAGATTCTCAATTCTTATCATGCTAAAATATTATTAAGTTTTTTTGTGGATTGAAAATAGAAATAAGGTATAACCCCAATAAGAATTGGTGGAAATAATAAACTTATTCCTATTAATATCCCTTGGGGCAAATTCATTTCACTAGGATAAGCAGAGTATTTTGCTAAGATAATTGTAGCTAAATATATATAACCTAATAATTGAAAAATCAAAAGGGTAGTTATTTCACTTGAAAAGAAGATGCCTAAAGCAATGAGAATTGGTAAACTCAAAATTGTGGAATAAACAAAGCCTATTTTGATTTTCTCAAATAAAAATCCTTTAGGTGTGGTAATATATGACCAAATATAATATTCGTTTTCAGGTTTTGAGTAAAATGAAAGTGAAACAATAAATACAAGTAATAAGGCAAAAACTCCAAGATTGAAGTTGCCTACAGAAATAGACATAAAAGCTAAAAAATAGGCTATAAAGAAAAGGTAAAAAGTGTTTCTAAAGCCAACGGTAAATTCAAATGGTTTTTTGTAGAATAAGGTAGGAATAGTATAGTTAAAGGTAGTATTAAAATTAAATAATGCCATTAGTAAAGTAATAGTAGTAAGAATAAATACCGATGGGAATATTTGCTTGTATATCAAGAATAAGATAAAAGGCAAAACGACAGTTGAGTTTTCCACTATCCGTATTACTAAATATGCTTTGTCAGGAAATGCAAATTTTAAAAAATCATTTCGTTTTATTTCACTTAATTTGGAAATAAAACTTAATGCAATTAATATGAAAATGTATTCAGCAAATTCAGTTTTTGAAAAAAGATAAATAGAAAGACCAATAAATCCAATGAATATTGTAAGAAACCCAATTATAGGATTAAACCCAAAATCGGTCAGCTTTCTATTAATTATTTTAAATTGAAGTTGAAAGTATTCTTTTATTTTCATTTTTTTTAAATTGCTAGTAATGGCAAACTCATTAATAATCATATTCTAGCCATAAAGGATTATTTATTCTTATTAAGTAGTAATCCACTAAGTTTAATAATTTCTAACTCAGCAAGTTTAGCATTGAAAATAGAATTATTATAGTTATTTTTGGTTACTATCAGGTTGTATTGAGCTTCTCTAAAGGTGGTATTAATCACTTGGCCTAACTTATACTTCTCTTCGGTTAGTTGAAAATTTTGTGTGGCAGTTTCCACATTTATTCCTTCAATCTTAACTTTACGCAATGCATTTAGGTAATCCTTATAAGCGATTAATAATTCCATTTCCAATTGCAGCGCCAAATCTTCGGCTTGCAAACTGGTGTTTTCCATAATAATTTTAGTATTTTTCAATGCAGCATTTCTTCTGCCTCCATTGTAAATAGGGATGCTAAGGCTTAAATTAATACCAGGGCCATGAGCTTGATTAATATCGTAAATACTATTATCAGTACTTGAATTGAAATAAGCATATGAGCCACCTAAACTAAGGGTGGGAGAGTATGATGATTTTACAATTTTATAGTCCAGTAAAGATACTTGCTCACGGTATTTTATAGACATCAACTGAGAGTTCTGTTCTATCATTTGCTCTTTAAGTTGTTCGTATATATAGTTATTCTCAGGCACAAAATCGTTTATCAAATCAAGATTACTATCCAAAGGGATACTGATAACTCTATTAAATGCAATACGAGAGTTTTCCATGGCCAATTGGGCATCATAAAGTATTACCGAGTCTTTACTTAAATCCACTTTTACATTGAGAAGCGATAGCTTTGTTCCTCCACTATATTCAAACTTTGCTTTAGCCAAATCATATCGTTTATGTGAAATCTCTATTGATTCCAATAGTGCCTTATAATTCTCTTCAGTACGGATTACATTATAATAATTAGCCGCTACTTGCAAAATAATATTCTCAACAAACACTCTGTTTTCGGCATCTGCCAAATCGATATTTGTTTTTAGCTTATCAAAAGTTCGTTTATTACCAAAGCCTGAAAATATGGTATAATTGAAATTTATAGAAGCACTATAAATAGTGGATTCAATGCCTGATTTTTCAATTGTATTGGTGGTTCCACGAATTTGTGTTTTAGTGTTATCATTGCCGTAATCAATTAAGCCAGAGGCGTTAAGAGATGGCAGTAGCCCCGCCTGCCCAAGGCTGGATAGGTTCTCAGTAATGATTACACTATTTTGTGAAACCTTTATATTTCGATTGTTTTCCAAAGCAATCAATATGGCTTGATTCAAACTTGTTTTTTCTTGAGAATAAATAGCCTCGCTCACAAAAAGAGCCAATAATATTAGTATTATTTTATGCTTCATCATCATATTTTATTTCTTGATATGCAGGTTCTACTTCTTCCTGACTAAGTTCTTCGCCCCTCCAAAACCAAGCCCAGAATCTACTATAGCTATTGGATAATGACATTAAAACAGGTAAAACAATTAGTATCATTATAGTTGCTACGCCTAGTCCGTAAGCAATTGTAGCTGCCATTGGAATTAGAAACTGTGCTTGCATACTTGTTTCGAGCATTAATGGAGCTAAACCTGCAATTGTAGTTATGGAGGTTAGTACTATTGGCCTAAATCTAGATAATGCAGCATCATGTAGTGCTTTATTAAAAGGAATTCCTGACTTAATATTAATATTAAATGTACTTACAAAAACCAAAGCGTCATTTACGAGAATTCCAATAAGTGCTATAAGCCCTAAAAAACTAAATAAGCTAATTGACAGCCCTTCGATATAATGTCCCCATCCTACACCAATAAATGAAAATGGAATAAGTAATAAAACAAATAATGTTTGTTTGAAAGACCTGAACGTTAATACAATAATAGATAACATCAATAGTATAACTACAGGCATCACTATTTTCATTGAACCCATAGATTTTTGCTGCTCTCTATTTTGCCCTTCAAATGAATAATTAACCTCTGGAAACCTAGCCAATAGTTCAGGCATAATATTTTCTTCAATACTAGAAATCATATCGCTCACAGATACATCTGCTGAGGCAATGTCTGCTTCCACTTTTATTTCTCTTTTATTATCGGTGTGATTGATGCTTACAATACCTTTTTTTATTTCAAAACTCACCAAGTCTTTTAGTAGAAACTGTGTGCCAGTATTTGTTCTGATATACATATTCTTAAGCCCTGAAATGGTTGAACGGCCTTCTTTATCGTATCTTACCCATACTTTTACCTCGTCGAGGCCACGTTGCAGTCGTTGTATCTCACCACCAAAAAAGCCTTGTCTAATTTGCCCAATAATATTTTGAACATTAAGCCCTAGCAGATAGGCTTTTTCCTTTAGTTTTATATTAACCTCACGAATTCCTTCGGGGTCGTTGTCAGAAATATCTTTAAGATCGGATAACTCTTTTAGCTTTAGTTTTAGTTCTTCTACTATAGCGCGTACATGATCCAAATTTTCTGCTTGAAGCGAAATGGCAATTGGCATTCCAAAGCTTGAGCCACCACCATATTTCAAATCTTCTATACCAGCAATTTTGCCGGCCTTTTTACTGATAATAGCAGTGATATCAGTAGTTTGCATTTGCCGAGCTTCATTATCTAAGAGTTTTATATTTAGTACTCCTTCGTTTGTACTCGTAGGCCCTAAGCGTTTATCTACGGCAAGAATTACATCCAATCCATCTTCTCTACTTTCTCGTATTTTGTCATTTGCCTGCCAAATATATTCTTCAATATAATTAAGCTTATCAAGGGTAATTTCTTTGGGCGTACCAGCGGGCATTTTTACATTGATAACAATAAATTCGCGGTCGATAAAAGGAAAAAAGGTGGATTTAATGATTCCTCCCTTAAGTGCTCCAAAGGTAAGAATTAGAAAAGCTAATGGAACCGCTAAAGCTAGAGTTCTATTGCGTAAACTATAATCTAAAAGTGGTCGATAGAGCTTGTTTCTCATCCAATTCATTAAACTTGCCGTAAAACGCATAAATCTATTGGGCTTCTCTTTTCGATCAAGAGCTTTGGAATGAGCAATATGTGCAGGAAGAATTAATATTCCTTCTACCAAAGAAAATATTAAAGTTGCTATAACAATAAAAGCCATCTCTTTAAAGAAATCACCCAATCGCCCATCAATAAAGAAAAATGCAGAAAATGCTACAATAGTGGTTAAAATAGCGGAGAATATTGCTGGCAGAACCTCCATTGTTCCATGTACTGCAGCCTGCATTCTGTTTTTACCATTCTCAAAATGGCGATATATATTCTCGCTTATTACTACTCCATCATCCACCAAAATACCAATTACAGTAATCATTCCGAAAAGTGAGATTACATTTATAGTAATATCAAAAAATTTGGCAAGAATAAACATACCAGCAAAAGAAACGGGAATAGATAATGCAACCCAAAATGCAAGGCGGTAATTAAGAAATAATGCCAATAGAATAAAAACAAGTACAAACCCAATTATACCATTTTTTGTCAGTAAATCAATACGTTGCTTTACGGTTTCAGAGCTGTCTTTTGTAATATTAGCTTGTAAATGATCGTGTTTTTCATTAAAATCAATTACGTATTGACTCACAAAATCGGTGATCTCAATCAAATCTTGATCGTTAGTATAGGATACATCAATATTAACGGAAGGTTCGCCATTATAGAAATTCCTATTGGGGGTTTCTTCCCAAGTGTCTTCTACAGTTGACACATCCTTTAGCCGAAGAACTTGGCCATCAGTTTGTGCTTTTACAATTATATTCTTTATATCTTCGCCTTGATAATACCTATTCTTAGCTCTAATCTTATACTCTTCCTGAGGGCCTTTCACGGTTCCACCAGTAACTTCAATATTAGTATTCCTAACAGCCAAAAGCACTTCTTGGAATGTAATATTATGAGCAAGCATACGCTCTTCTTGAAGATTTATTACAATTTCTTCTCGTGGAAAGCCACTCAAAGTTACTTTAGAAATGTTTTTATATGAGAGTAATTCTCGTTCTGCTTTTCTCGCAACCTTCTTTAGCATTTTTAGGTCATCAGTACCACTTATAGCAAAACTCATCGCATTGCTAACGACTTCGACTTTAAAAACATCCAGGTTTTCAAGCCCAACGGGAAAGGAGATTATTTGATCAACAGCATTTTTTACATCAACCAATACATTGTCAATATTTGCATTACGCTTCGTTTCAATGGTAATCCGTCCCATGTTTTCGCTAGAGACAGATGTTACGCGCTCAATACCAGTTATGCCTTTTATTTTATCCTCAATTTTAAGAATAATGGATTCTTCAATTTCCTCGGGAGATGCCCCAGGGTAAACAGCTTGAATAACAATAATTCTACTAGGAACCTTTGGAAAAAAAGTGCTTTGTAAGCTGAGCATACCAACGATACCAAAGGTTAATAGGAGGAATAGAATTACATTTCCTGAAACCTCATATTTAATAAAATACTCTACTAATTTCTTCATAGAAATAATAATTAATCGATAGTAACTACCATGCCTTCATGAGCATTTGATACATTATGACTGATAAGCTGGGTATTATCCTCAATGCCTCTCACTAAAGTGAAACCTTTTGCTTCATGTACAATTTCTATTTTTTGAAAATGCAAAAGAGAATCGTTAACTGTATATACAAAATTACCATTACGAATTAAGTTGGAAGGAATTTTAGATACATTATTTACCATAAAGCTACTCATTACACCCTTTAGGTACATCCCTTCATATAGTTGACTGGATTTCACTTCAATATATACTTGAAAAGTCATTGTTCTGTCGTCCAAGCTTTCCCCAATCCTGCTAATTCTACCTTTCCATTCGCCAGCAATATCACTAGAATTAAGCATTACTATATCTCCAATTTCAATTTTTGATATCTCAGCCAAACTAACCCCAACCGCCAATTCGAATACACTTGGATTAATAAATTCTGCTAGTTTTTGACCAGCTCTCACAATTGAATTTGGGTTGATATTGGCATTGTTTACTACACCAGTAAAAGGTGCAATTACTCTATATTTATCAAGCTGAGCTTCATGTGCTTTAATACTATAATATTGAGAGTAAATATTTTTTGAGACTAAATAATTCTTCTCTTTATTGTTTAATACCTTTGGCAGCTCTTCTATATTAGATTCAGGGTTGAAATTATTGATATAACTTTCCCATTGTGAAAAATGATCAGGATATTCAATTTTTACCTCTGCTAATAATTGAGTGAGTAAACTATGGAAACTGCTTCTTGTAGCATTTAAATTTAGACGATAATTAGCATCATCTAATTTTAATAAGACCTCGCCTTTCTTGAATTTCACTCCCTCTTTAAAACTTTTTTTAGAAGCTAGTAATCGGCCAGTAACCTCAGTAAAAATATCAATTTTATATTTAGAGTTCAGTCTACCATTTACGGAAATATCAGCAGCCACATCTTCGTTCATTACATTTATTACTTCAACCTTAATGATTTTGGCTTTACTAGAATCCTTTTTTGGAGCTTCCTTTAAGCCACTTAAGAATTTAAATCCTATCACAGAGACAATGATTATTATAATTGCCATAAAGGATGTTCTTCTAATCTTTAGTTTATTCATTATTGAAAAATTAGTTACATTGTTTGCATCGGCCTAAGTATATTTAAATTAGGCTATTGAACGTGCATTTTATTATTGAACACGGCGAGCAAAGGTAGTTTAATTAACGCGTTGAATTTGGGACAAGGTAATTTAAAGAAGTAATATTAATTATATAGTATTACCTTCATCAGAAACAAGAAATACTGCTGGTTTGTTGGAGATAGGATTTTTTTGTGTAATAACTATAGTTTTATATACTTCCTCAATGTCTTTATAATTCAGAACTTCTTCAGCAGTTCCCATTATATGTACTTTGCCAGCATTCATCAATACTAGGTTCTCACAGTACTCTCCTGCCAAATTCAGGTCGTGAATAATCATAAGTACACTAAGTTTCATTTCTTTATTTAGCCTACGAATTAGGTTAAGCACCTGCACTTGGTGTGTAATATCCAAATGAGAAGTAGGCTCATCAAGGAGTAGTAAGTCGGGCTCTTGCGTTAGTGCTCTGGCTATGGCTACCAATTGCTGAGCGCCACCGCTAAGTTTGTTAATTTGCTGATCTTTATATCTATAAGTATCAGTAAGTTTCATGTATTTATGAGCAACCTCATAATCTTTATTACTCTCAAAAAATTGGAATCTATTATTATAAGGGTATCGTCCCAATAGAACATATTCTTCTACACTTAGATTTGGCAAGTCAAAACTTTGCGTTACAATAGCTATCTTTTTAGCCTTTTCTTTTAGTGTAAGTTTAGATATATCTTTTTGGGCTATAAATATTTCACCAGAATTGAGGCTAATATCTCCAGTAATAGTTCTGAAGAGTGTTGTTTTACCACATGCATTGGGGCCAATAATTCCTGTTAAAGAGCCAGTGCCTACTTCAAAACTAATATTCTTAATTATGGTTTTATCACCATAACCAGATACAATATTTTTTATGGATAGTATATTGGTCATATTGCTAAAACTTTAGAAGTTTATTGGTTTTGCTGATTGCAATAATGAATATAGTGCCACCAATCAAACCGGTTATTACTCCGATTGGTAACTCATTTGGCGAAATTATTGTGCGGGCAAATACATCCGATAATATTAGAAATATTGCCCCACCAAGAAATGTGCTTATTAGTAAAATTCTGTAATCATTGCCTAGCCAATATCTTAATAAGTGTGGCACTACCAGTCCCACAAAACCAATAACACCGACAGTTGCTACGCTAATGCCAGTAATTATTGATGCTACTACAAAGAGTATTTTAATAATTAGGGAAGTATTTACCCCAATATACTTTGCATGAGATTCGCCAAGGCGCAATGCATTTAATTGTCTTACGAAAAAATAAAAAACGCCAAGTCCTAATAAAGATGTCGTTAATACAAGATATACCAATGTAATATTAGGCTCATCCAAAGAGCCCATTGTCCAAAAAATAATATTCTGTAATTTTTCGGTGGTAGTAGTTGCCAGAAGAAACATTATTGCTGAAGAGGTAATAAAACTAATCATTACACCAGTAAGAAGTATGGAGTTTATATTTAAATGCGTTCTGCGCATACTCAAAAAATACATTATTACAATGGTAATAAAAGCTCCAATAATTCCGTAAATTGGTAGAGAGAAGATTGAAAATATAGATGTGGCACCAAATACAATCCCTAATGCTACACCCAGTGCTGCACCGCCAGAAATACCAAGAGTATATGGTTCTACCAACGGATTTCGATATATTGCTTGCAAAACTAATCCCGAGATACTAAGTGCTCCGCCTACTGCTATTGCCAATAAAATTCTGGGGATTCTTATATTTACAATTATGGAGTATTCTATTCCCGACTTAGATTTTAGGATACTTAATAATTCAGTGGGAGATAAATTCATTTCACCAACGCATAATGCTAAAAGTATAGCTGCTAATAGTAAAATTAGCAATGATCCCACATTAATTACCCATTTTTTAAGGCGTTGATTCATTATTTTATTTTTTGTAGATCCCAGTTTTTATTTTCTCAAAGTTATCGATAAATGCTGCAACAGTAGGTGTTGTAGCTCCATCTATGACGAAAATATTATTATTTATTACAGCATCAATATCTGAATAATTATTCCATACCTGCTTTTCGTTAGTGCCTACCGTTCCCATTGATGATATTATAATATGACTAGGATTTCTAAGCACTACACTCTCTCGGCTTACAATAATATTATCCAAATCAGAGAATATATTTTCTGCTTTGGCAAATATAATAAAATCGTTCATAAAAGTACTATCAATTACTGTCGCTATTGGTTTTGCCCCTATTTGGAAAAATATTCTTGGTTTTTCTCCAGTATTTATTATGCTAGCCATTATGCTATCTAGCTTATTTTTAGATTGAATTACAAAATTGGTGGCATCTTCTTCTTTATCTAAAGATTTACCTAGTTCAATATAATGTGAGCATAAGTCCTCAAAACTGTATAACCTTGGCATAGTAATTACTTTTATGCCATTATCGCGTAATATTTTCTCCGACTTTGGTTTTGTAAGTGTTGAGGAAAATACAATATCTGGTTTAAGAAGAAGTATTTTTTCTTCATTAATTTCAATTGCTGAGCCTATTATTAGCTCTGGATTATCTTTAGTTATTTCGCAATAAGAAGTAGCCCCTACAATATTATTTTTAAGGCCTAATTGCTCAATCTCTAAAGTAATAGAAGGCACTAAAGAAATGATTCGTAGTTCATTAGAATTGTTATTTGCTTTACTATTGTTTGTATTATTACCACAGGAACTAAGCAGTGCCGTAAGAGCAAAAAAGAGTATGTATAAATTTTTCATATATTTTAAATTTATTAATTCGGTGATATGGAACTCTCAAGACAAGTTTTAATCATGCACCTGTGGGGCAAATTACGATTAAAATTTGTCATGTTCGTTTCATAATTATTTATTTTTTACAAAATTTCCCTTGCCATGAGTCTCTAATCTGAAATTCTCTTTCAATTTTATTAAGAATTTGGTCATTTCTTACATTTCCCCATGTTGGTCCAGCAAGAAATCTTGGCGGAACTTCACCAGCAAATCTTTCAATTACAAATTTAGGATTAAGTTTCTCTGTAAAATCTACAATAAAGTTAACGTATTCATCAAGGGTGAAGAAATCATAATTTTGAGGGTTTATCTTATAATCCTTAGCCATTGCAGTATTGGTAATTATTTGTAGCTGATGAAATTTTATTGTATTCAAAGGAAGGCTATTAAGAATTTCAGCCTCAGCCATCATCATATCTATACTTTCGCCAGGCAGTCCAAACATCATATGTCCGCCAACATTAATACCATAGTCGTGAGTAAGATTAATAGCTTTGCGTACATTATCAAAATCGTG
>JAGLDA010000143.1 GCA_023145955.1 Bacteroidales bacterium | reverse complement strand
TGTGAAGGAAACTCTACACAGCTTAATGTAAATGCTGCGGGAACGGCTCCTTTAACTTATCAATGGTATAAAACAAATAGCATAATTAGTAATGGTATTAGTGCTATGTATTTAATAAGTCAAGCAACCACTGCTGATTCTACATACTATTATGTTAAAATTACAAATTCATGTGGTGATATAACATCTAATAGTGCTGATGTAGTTGTAAATGCATCTCCAAGTATAGATAGCCAATCAGGTGATTTAAATCAATGCGAAGGAACTCAAGCTTTATTTGATATAAGCACAACAGGTACTGCACCATTAACTTATCAATGGTATAATGATGATGGTTTAATATCAGGTGCGAATGCAAATTCATATAGTATTCCATTGATTTCTGATACTGATGCAAGTGATTATTTCTGTGAGGTAAATAATTCTTGCGGAAGTGAAGTTTCTTCTGACAAAACACTTAGTGTTAAGGTGAGTCCAACTCTTGTTTCTCAGTCAGTTGATACAACTATTTGTGAAGGATTGAGTACTGCATTGCAAATTAGTGTAATGGGCACGGAGCCTATATCATATCAATGGTATAAGTCATCAAATGCTATTTCTGGAGGAGTAGGTGCAATTTATAACCTTCCGTATATAAGTACTAGCGATGATGCCATATATTATGGTAAAGCTACTAATGATTGTGGAAGTGCTCAAACGGCTAATATAAATATATCAGTAAATGAACTAGCTAGTATTACTTCTCAAAGTGGTGATTCGTCTCGTTGTGAGAATGAAATGATGTCTTTTGAAGTTGCGGCTATAGGAACAGGAACAATAAATTATCAATGGTATAAAGGAACAACTTCAATTTCAGGCGCTAATATGGCAACATATAGCCTTTCAGGGGTATTGCTTTTTGATGCAGGATATTATCATGTAACTGTTTCGAATATGTGTAATACTACATCTAGTAATTATAATTTGCTAACTGTTAATGAGAATCCTGAAGTAAGCTTAGGAAATGATACTACATTCTGTGATGGCGGTAGTGTAACCTTATCTGCAGGATATGGAATGCAAAGTTTATGGAGCAATGGTTCTTTCAATAATCAAATAAATGTAACATCTACAGGATCTTATTTTGTAAATGTAACGGATCAGAATGGTTGTAATGGAATCTCTGACACTATTAATGTTAATGTTGTATATCCTTATGCTAGCCAAAGCTTATGCGTTGTCGGCGTAGATACAGCGTCTAATAGTAATCTGCTAGTTTGGGATAAACCAAATGTTGGCAATATCGAATCGTTCAATTTGTATAAGGAATCTACAGTAAGTAATGTATGGACTCTTATTGGTAATATGCCGTATGATAGTCTTAGTACATTTGTTGATTATACATCTACACCTAGTATTAAGTCTGAGCGATATTCAATTTCTGTTGTTGATAGTTGTGGTAATGAATCATTGAAAAGCTCTGCGCATAAAACTATGCATCTTACGGTAAATGCCGGACAATCTGCATCGGAATGGAATTTGATTTGGAATTCTTACGAAGGATTTACACCTGCTACATATAGGGTTTATAGAGCAGATTCTAGTTTGAATTTTATTAAAATAGATTCTATGGCAGCAAGTTCTTCATATACATACTTATGGACTGATCATACAGCTCCAATAAATACAGATGTGTATTATATGATAGAAATTGTACATCCTAATGGTGGTTGTAGTCCTAGTAAGGTTAATACAAACTATAATTCATCACGCTCCAATACTGTAAATAGTACTGCAGTCAATTTAGTTAGTTTGGTTCCTGATTTTAGCTCTGATAAAACTACAGGTGCTGTGCCAGTTATGATTATGTTTTATGATCAAACAACAGGAGGTACAATAGAATCTTGGTTCTGGAACTTTGGCGATGGAGCTACAAGTGATTCTCAAAATCCAGTTCATCAGTACGATACTGAAGGAATTTACCATGTAGCACTTACTGTTACTAATTCTGTTGGATCAGAATCAGTAGTTAAGGATAGCTATATTGATGTGCTCCCTAATGGTGTTGTGAATGTATATGAAGCATTAGATGTGAATGTATTCCCTAATCCTTTTAAAGGAACTACGAATATTGTTTATAATCTTATTGCCGAAACTAATGTAAGAATACAAGTTTATAGTAGTTTAGGAAAACTAGTTGCTAATATTGCTGATGAAAATCAGAAACCTGATAGCTATAAATATACTTTCAATGCTAAGGATTACAGTTTTGGAACAGGTGTTTATCTGCTAAAGATGACTATTGGTGATAAAGTGATTACTAAGCGATTAGTACAGATTAAATAAATTGTATTATAAATATTATTATAAAGCTTCATCCCTAGCAAAGGGATGAAGCTTTTTTTTATCTTTGCCACAATTAATAACGAATAATAATATTTAAGATATGAAATTTAAAGTAGGAGATAGGGTAAAGTTTTTAACGGAAGTTGGTCAAGGAATTATAAGAAGTATAATAGGGCCAATGACAGTTTCTGTGGAAACAGAAGATGGTTTTGAAATACCAACATTAACTAGTGATTTAGTAAAAATAGATGCTAAAACACCTGCTGAGAAGCTATTTGTTGATGATATGGAATTGCAAAGTGATGATGATAATGTGGAAAATGCTCCTATAATTGAACAAGATGCAAAAATAGATAAATCATCTCTTGATAGTGATAATAATTCTTCACGATTAATAGTTTACCCATCTGATAGACAAGTTGATAAATTCCATATAAGTATTGCATTTGCTCCTCAAAATCAGCAAATGCCATTAATTGGAGATATTGATATTTATCTTATGAATTTCTCTTCAAACGATATTATTTTTAGCATGCATAGTGCTGGCGAAAATGAATTTTCGCTTTTAAGCTCTGCCAAAGTTGAAGCGTTTACAAAGTTTTATATCACCACAATTACTCGCGAAGAAATTGAGGAATATACCAAGGCTCAAATACAGGTATTAGTGCTGCAGCATCAAAGTAAGGTGCTAAGAGCTCCTGTAAGTACTGATATGAGTATTAAAGGGAGTAGATTTTATAAGGAAAGTGCTTATAAAGATGATGCTATATTGCATCAGAAAGCCCTAATATATAAACTTATTGATTTTAAGAATATTCCTATCCTTGATAAATTGGGAGCAGGCAAAGAAGATGATGTAGTTCATACGCAGAAAGCACGTATTTACGAAAAAAATGATGAAATTATTAAGCATAAAAAGAATGATAATGAGGCTATTGTAGATATGCATATTTGGGAACTTGTAGATGACCATAGTAGGATGTCTAATTCAGAAATGCTGAATATCCAACTTGCTTATTTTGAGAAATGCCTACAAAGTGCTATTGATAATCATATTACCAAGGTTGTATTTATTCATGGTGTTGGTACAGGAAGACTCAAGCAAGAAATAACTTCCATAATGGATGAGAGAGATTTCTTAAGCTATAAACCGGCAAATATGTCGGAATATGGAGTAGGAGCAACTCAGGTTGATATTATGGGTACTTTTTCTTAAGGAATTAGGGCTGAGATCTAATAATGAAAGCATAGGAATTACTTTATTATATACTTTTATTGCTGCAAAACACTGGTGTTATTAGCTTAACCTGAATTAGTTATCAATGGCTTGCCTTGGAAAGGTTAGCCATTTTTTGTATTTAGAGCCAAATTTAAGAACATATTCTTTCCATAAATCTTTGGAGAAGTTTAATGAGTCCAAAATGTTTATTTCAGAAGAAATATCTGCTATAATCCACGATTCAGTTTCCAATTCTTCTTTTAACTGATTGGCTGCCCAGCCAGAATACCCTAAAAAGAATTTTATCTTTTTTGGGTCAATTAGGCCTTGCTTAATATATTCTTCTATTTGCTGTTTGTCTCCTCCCCAATAAATATCATCAACTATATGTACGCTATTCTCGATAATGTCACCATAATGATGAAGAATAAATAGGAAATCTGATTGCACTGGACCACCAGCATATAAAGGCATTTCTTCTATTGGAAAATCAATGGCAACATCTTTAAGTTTGATATTTGTAGTTTTGTTCAATACCAAACCAATGGCTCCACTATCCTCCGAAATATCAGTTATTAACACAATACTACGACCAAACAAACTATCCTCCAAAAATGGTGAAGAGATAAGTATAGAGCCCGTTTTGAGTTTTACTCCTGTTGGGTTTACCTTAAAGATATTGTCGTTAATGTCCATTTTAAAGTACTGCTAATTATATATTTGCTGCGAATATATAAATTTTATAATAACTTTTTTGTTAAAATATTATTTTATTTCCCAATTTTAAATTTTAAGGACTTATGATTTTCTAAATATCTTAAAAACTCTTGAGGATCTACCTTAAAACCTTTAGGCGCCATTTCTATTATAGTTTCAGCATTTTGTATATATATATGTAACGAACAAGAGCCAGGATGTTCTTTTACTTTACTAATAAACTCTTTATTAAAATCACTAGTGATGCTTT
The DNA here is from genome assembly GCA_023145955.1 of Bacteroidales bacterium. GTDB lineage: Bacteria > Bacteroidota > Bacteroidia > Bacteroidales > UBA1556 > UBA6267. Next base: position 6,985 of record JAGLDA010000143.1, on the reverse strand, counting down.
TTAAGAAAATTCTTATATTTATTTTATTTGTTCTTTCAGGCAGCACATTAGCAAGCATAGATATATCGGATACATCAAATTCAGACATTGTTTTATCTCTATACGAATCCTTTATAACTCCTTGTATATATACAAAGTTATTCATTTGTAATAAATGATGATATTTTAAAAAGTTTTCTTTAAAAAGAGCAAATTCTAGAGTTCCTTGCTTATCCTCAACACTAAAAAAGCCATATTTATTTCCATTATGTTGAGATTCTCTAATAATTTCCCTTGTTACTACTCCAGCAAAATTTACTGGACCATTTTTCTTTATTACTATTCTTTCATTTATTTCATCGGTATTATTATTTACAAAATATTTAACAGTGGTCTTATAAGTATCTAAGGGGTGTCCACTTAAATAGAACCCTATTAAATCCTTCTCAAGGTTCAATTGCTTAATTTTGCTCCACTTATCACAAATAGGGAATTCTGGATTTTGTATTTGTACTTCTTCCATATCTCCAAAAAGTGATGCTTGCGCAGAGTTTGCGGCAGCTTGTACGCTATTGCCATGCTTTACCAAGCGTTCTATAAAGCTATTGTTCTCATCGTAAGGAGCAAAAAATTGTGCCCGATGAGTATCAGGGTGCAATTCATCAAATGCTCCAGCCATTGCTAGAGCTTCAATGGCTTTTTTGTTTACTGCTCTTAGATTAATTCTTGACAAAAAGTCAAATATATCTACAAAATTGCCATTTGCTTCACGCTCTTCTATAATAGATTGTACTGCAGCGCCTCCAACTCCTTTTATTCCTGCCATTCCGTATCTAATTTGTCCTTCGCTATTAACAGTAAAATCAGAATAGCTCTCATTTAATTGAGGGCCAAGCACTTTAATACCCATACGATTACATTCGTTTAGGTATGTTGTTAGCTTGGTAAGTTCCTTAAGTTCGTGGCTTAGTACCGATGCCATAAATTCGGCAGGGTGGTGGGCTTTCAAAAACGCAGTTTGGAAAGATATATATGAGTAGCAAGTAGCATGAGATTTATTAAAAGCATATTTAGCAAATGCTTCCCAATCTTTCCAAATTTTTTCTACAATATTTAAGTCATGACCATTCTTTTCGCATCCTTCTAAAAATTTAACCTTAAGCTCATCCATCATGGATATAATCTTCTTACCCATAGCTTTACGAAGAGAATCTGAATCCCCACGGCTAAATCCTCCTAGCTTACGAGATAAAAGCATGACCTGCTCCTGATATACAGTAATGCCATAAGTTTCAGAAAGATACTCCTCCATCACTGGCAAGTCGTAATGAATTGCTTCTTTGCCATGCTTTCTATCAATAAAGCTATCAATATATTCCATTGGACCAGGTCTATAAAGAGCGTTCATAGCAATTAAGTCCTCAAATTTTGTAGGTTTTAAATTACGAAGGTGCTTTCGCATTCCATCACTTTCAAACTGAAATAGGCCAGAAGTATCACCACGGCTATATAATTCATAAGTTGATTTATCCGTTAGAGGTACATTTTCAATATCTACATCTATTCCTTTCGATAATTTTATATTAGCAAGTGCATCTTTAATAACAGTAAGGGTTTTTAGCCCAAGAAAATCCATTTTAAGCAAGCCAATATCTTCAATAAAATGACCATCGAATTGAGTGGCATAATCTAAAACTCCACCTTTAACATTTGCCATTGGTACGTAATTATCCATATCATCTTTGCTGATAATAATACCACAAGCATGAGTTCCTGTACTTCGTACTGAGCCTTCGAGCTTGCGAGAATAATTTAATACCGATCGAATTTCATCAGTTCCATTTTCTAATTCTTCTTTCAGCTCAGGCACTTGTGCAAAAGCTTTTGTTAGGTTTGTACCTGGTTTTTCTGGAATTAGTTTTGCTAATCTATTGGCCTCAGATAAAGGAAGTTTCTGTACTCTACTTACATCTTTTATTGAAGACTTTGCGGCCATAGAACCAAAGGTAATTAGGTGAGCTACCCGCTTAGCTCCATACTTTTCCTTCACCCAATGAAGTACTTTTTCTCTACCCAAATCATCAAAATCTATATCAATATCAGGCATTGAAACTCGATCAGGATTTAGGAAACGCTCAAATAGTAAATTATACTTTATTGGATCAATGTCGGTAATTCGTAAACAATATGCAGCAGCAGAGCCAGCAGCACTACCACGTCCAGGACCAATGCTTACGCCCATCTCTCGGGCAGCTTTTAGGAAATCCCATACAATAAGAAAATACCCCGGAAACCCCATCTTTTTAATGGTTTCTAACTCGAAATCCAATCGCTCAATTGTTTCTTCTTTAAGATCATCTCCCCATCGCATTTTAGCACCTTCGTATGTGATATGTCTTAAATAGTCATCCTCATTGGTAAATGGCTCAGGAAGAGCAAAATCAGGCATTATTGGCTTATGGTTGAGTTCGAACAACTCTATTTTATCGTTTATCTCTTGCGTATTACGAATTGCATCAGGAATGTCACCAAAAGTTTCTTTCATCTCCTGACGAGTTTTCATCCATTCCTGGCCTGTATAGCGTAGTCTGTATGGATCATCAATATCTTTACCCATATTTAGGCAAACAAGCCTATCATGCGCTGATGCATCTTCTGCATTAAGATAGTGAACATCGTTGGTGGCAATAATTTTAATATTATTATTTATAGCAATTTCTATGAGCTGTTTATTTACAAAGTTTTGATCCTTAATAGTATCAGTATTCATACTAGGGTCAGTAGCCTTATGCCTTTGTAGCTCTATATAGAAATCATCATTAAATAATTTCTTAAATCTTTGTGCTGTTTTCTCGGCTTCTTCGTAAGTAGATGTTGTAAGCTTTTTAGCAATTTCGCCTCCCAAACAAGCTGATGTAGCAATTATATTTTCATTATACTTTTCAAGTAACTCCCAGTCAATCTTAGGTTTATGATAAAAACCTTCTGAAAATGCTAAACTAGATAATCGAATTAAATTTTTATATCCAGCTTTGTTCTTTGCAAGTAATACTAGGTGATAACTGCCTTTATTAGCAGGGTTTTTATCATGGCGAGAGTTTAACGCAACATATGCCTCCATTCCCAAAATAGGCTTTATGCCATTTTTTGTGAGTGAATTATGAAAATCTTTTACTCCATACATATTGCCATGATCGGTTATCGCAACAGCAGTTTGCCCATCTTTTTTAGCCTTGTCGGCTATCAGTTTAACTTTAGTCATTCCATCTAAAATGGAATATTGGGTATGTACATGCAAGTGTGTAAAAGGAGGGAGCTCATCATCTTTGAACGGTATCTGGCTATCTAAAAAGTTTGCTACCGTATTGTTTTCATCGTTATTATCTATTGAATTTTCAGCAGTTTTTTCTTTGCTATATGGTTGTGTATTAAGCCCAATTGACTGGATTGGCTTTGGATTTATTTCCTTAAAATGTTTTAATTCCTCCGAGCTAAAATCTATGGTAGTAATACCGATTACAGATATTCTTATAAGCTCTAAAAAACATCTTGTTGTTGCCTCCACATCTGCTGCCGCATTATGTGCTTCTTCAAAATTAGTGTCAAATAGTTTTTTGTGAAGCTGTTGCAATTTTGGATATTTGAAACTCTTACCACGCCCAACTATGGCACAAAAATCTGTGGAAAGCTTCATGGTATCAATACTCTTAATATCCTCAAGTGGACTAAGTATCTGTTTGCGATAAAATTCAGCGCCAATAATATTATTGTCAAATTCTACATTGTGCCCAACCACAAATTTGCACTTGGAAACAGATTCGTTGAATTCCTTTAGAACATCAATAAGGTCAACACCTTGTGCTTTTGCTCTTTCGGTGGTAATTCCATGTATTTTTACTGTATCATAGGGTATTTCATAACCTTCAGGTTTTATAATATAGTTTTTAACTTCTATAAGTTTACCTTCTTTGTCATGAACCTGCCAAGCCAACTGAACCATTCGTGGCCAATTATCACTATCACTTATGGGTGCGTTATAACTATTTGGTAATCCAGTAGTTTCGGTATCGAAAATTAAAAACATATTGTAAAATTAAAGTATTGAATTAAGGATTGTAAAATTAGTAAAAATGATCAATAATTTTTGAATTGTTGATAAAATATAACAAAAAAATACTGTATAATTCAATTATCAGATAGATAGTTTTATATCATTATTTTAATGATAAATCTTGTAGGTTATACCTTATTTTTTTCTAATTTTACGCGGCTTTAATAATTAAATAAGTATTTATCTTTTATGTCGAAACAATTACTTAAAATAATAGGAATATCATCAAGTAATTTGCAATCAAATTCTTTTGCTTTAATTCTTGAAGTAGAATCTACTAATCAAAGAATCCCAATAATTATTGGCCCTTCGGAAGCCCAATCTATTGCTTTGGAATTGGAAGGAATGTCGCCAAGCAGGCCACTTACACACGATTTAATAAAAAATATTTTAGTTACATACGAAATAAAATTATTAGAAGTATGCATAAATAAGTTTAGAGAAGGGGTGTTTTATTCTTCATTATTATTTAGTGGAGATAATAATAAGCATGAAATAGATTCTCGTACTTCTGATGCTGTAGCTCTTGCTGTACGTTTTAATGTGCCAATTTATGCTAATGACGAGGTTATTAACGAAACCGCAATGACTTCAGAGGTTAATTTTGAAGATGCAATTGACGAGCCTGAGATTGAAGAGGAGGATTTTACAATGACATTAGAAGATCTAGAGATATATTTGCAACAGCTCATTGATGAAGAGGATTATGAAGAGGCTTCAAAAATTAGAGATGAAATAAATTTAAGAAAAAAGGGGAAATAATATATGAGTTTAAAACTACGCTTAATTATAATGAATTTCCTCCAGTTTTTTATTTGGGGGTCGTGGCTAATTACTATTGGCGGATATTGGTTTCAAGATAGAGGGTGGTCAGGTACTGAGTTTGGTGCTATTTTTACTACTCTAGGTATTGCTTCACTATTTATGCCGGCAATATCTGGTATTATTGCCGATAGGTGGATTAATGCTGAAAAACTACTGGGAATATTTCATTTAATTGGCGCTGCAGTCTTATTTTATCTTCCTTTTGTGGATAGCCCTTCGGCTTTTTTCTGGGTAATGTTGGTAAATATGATTTTTTATATGCCAACTATTTCACTGTCAATTACTGTTGCGTATTCAGCTCTTAATAAGGCTAATATGGATATAGTGAAAAATTACCCTCCCATTAGAGTATTCGGGACTATTGGTTTTATAATTGCTATGTGGACAGTTAGTCTATTGCATTTTGAGACTTCAGCATTGCAGTTTTATGTTGCATCCGGAGCATCTGTTATATTAGGTATTTATTCTTTTAGCTTACCCAAATGCGAAATCTCTAAAAAACCTGAGTCTAAGTCTTTTGTTGATATCTTTGGACTAAAAGCTTTTTCGCTGTTTAAAGACGCAAAAATGGCAATGTTCTTTATGTTCTCAATGCTATTGGGAGCATCATTACAACTTACAAATATGTATGGAGATACCTTTCTTCATGATTTTGCAAAAATTCCTGAATATAAAGATCTATTAGTTATAGAATTTCCTGCAATTGTAATGTCAATTTCTCAAATTTCTGAGACATTATTTATTCTCGCAATTCCATTTTTCCTGAAAAAATTTGGCATTAAGAAAGTAATGCTTATTAGTATGATAGCTTGGGTATTACGATTTGCTTTATTTGGTTTTGCAAATCCTGCCGATGCTCTATGGATGATTGTAATGTCAAATATTATTTATGGAATGGCCTTCGATTTTTTTAATATCTCTGGCTCATTGTATGTTGAAACACAAACGGACTCAAGTATTCGTGCTAGTGCGCAAGGTGTATTTATGATGATGACTAATGGCTTTGGGGCTATTTTTGGAGCAATGGCTAGTGGATGGCTTATAGATACTTATTTTAAAATGGATGATGGCAGCTTTCAGTGGCGCGAAATATGGCTCACCTTTGCTATTTATTCTTTATTAATTGCAATTTCTTTTGCAATATTCTTTAAGCATAAGCATAATGCTGATGATGTAGCAGAATTAAATCATTAAACAAATAACAGTTACCCTAAGCTTGCTGAAGGGTAACAAACAAGAAACAAGGAACTACAAACAAGGAACACCAAACACATGAAACAATATTTAGATTTATTAGATCACGTTATAGAAAATGGCGTTGAAAAAGGAGATAGAACAGGCACTGGAACAATAAGTACATTTGGTTATCAAATGCGTTTTGATTTGGCAGATGGTTTTCCTGTGCTTACTACTAAAAAATTACACCTTAAATCTATTATTCATGAGCTATTATGGTTTCTGAAGGGTAGTACTAATGCAAAATATTTGCAAGATAATGGTGTGAAAATATGGAATGAATGGGCTGATGATGATGGCGAATTAGGGCCAATTTATGGTTATCAGTGGCGCTCGTGGCCTGATTATAAAGGTGGAAATATTGACCAGATTTCTAATGTAATAGAAAGTATAAAAAATAATCCCGATTCAAGAAGGCATATTGTAAGTGCATGGAATGTAGGTGCTATTGATGATATGAATTTGCCTCCTTGTCATATTCTTTTTCAGTTTTATGTGGCTGATGGAACTCTTAGCTGTCAGTTATACCAGCGTAGTGCTGATATTTTCTTGGGAGTACCTTTCAATATAGCTTCTTATGCTCTATTGCTTCAGATGGTGGCTCAGGTTACTGGTTTAAAAGTGGGTACTTTTGTGCATACTTTAGGAGATGCTCATATTTATATGAACCATATTGAACAATCAAAATTGCAGATTACACGTGAGCCGTATAAATTGCCTACCATGAAAATTAATCCAGAGGTGAAAAGTATTTTTGACTTCAAATTTGAAGATTTTGAATTGGTGGATTATCAATCACATCCTCATATAAAAGGAGCTATTTCTATTTAATTA
>JAGLDA010000142.1 GCA_023145955.1 Bacteroidales bacterium | reverse complement strand
GAGGATAATCTTTGGAAACATTTTGAAGAAAGTATATCAAAATTATAGAATACAAAATGGGAATATTTAATCTATTTAAGAAAACCAAAAAGGATATCTTGCAAACCCCAGTTAATTTTGAGGTATTGCATACTGATATTCATTCGCATTTGATTCCTGGAATTGATGATGGTGCTAGAACAATGGAAGATAGTATTGCCTTAATAAAAGAGATGAGTAAGCTGGGCTATAAAAAGCTTATTACTACACCTCATATTATGAACGACTATTATAAAAATACTCCCGAAATTATATTATCAGGGCTCGACAAAGTAAGAAACGAAATTGCAAAGCAAAATATTGATATACAGATAGAAGCCGCAGCGGAATATATGCTAGATGATGGCTTTGAAAAAAAAATGAAAGATGGCAAATTGCTTACTTTTGGCGATAATTATATTCTGTTTGAAATGTCGTATTTAACTGAATACCCTCGCCTATCGGAAGTGATTTTTAACTTACAAATGGAAGATTATAAAGTAGTTCTTGCTCATCCTGAGCGCTATACATATTGGCATCATAATTTTGAAAAGTATAAAGAGCTTACCGACAGAGGTGTATATTTACAACTAAATATAAACTCACTTACTGGCTGGTATAGCCATGGCTCAAAAGTTATAGCCGAGAAACTTATCAATAGAAATATGATATCTTTGTTAGGATCTGACCTTCATAACGATAAATACCTTGAAGAACTGCAAAAATCTCGATTTGAACCTAGCCTGCAAAAAGCAATAGACAATTGCACTATTCTAAATGACAGTTTGTAGTTATTAGGTAATGGTTTAATGGTTAATACATTCCTAATTCTTATCCCGATGTCTATCGGGGCCTAATTCATCACCCATATCAACTTATCATCAAATTTTGTTATTTTACCGCTATCCAATAAATATCTTACAACTTTTATTAGTTTATTCTGTTCAATTTTAGAGCATTCCCAGATTAACTCTTGTAGGCTCATATTCTTTTCTGTTAGTATTGGCTTAATAAGCTCTATAACATCGTCAAATTCATTTTTAGACAACGAGAGTCTATTCCTATTCTCACACACATCGCAATGACCACAACGCCGAGTATCTTCTTGACCAAAATACGAAAGAAGAATTTCGCTACGGCACTTGGCAACCGTTGTTACATAATTAATTACCGAATCAAGTCGCTTTTTAGAAGTGTTTTTTAAATGCAAATATCTATCCTCATTTATGCGCACATATTTTGTTTGCAGCCTACCATTAGTAAATGTAATTCGGGGCTTACTGCTTCGTGGAATATAGGTTAGTATATCATTCTTATGAAGAAACTTAAGCGCATTTTCTATACTTAGAGCAGAGGTGCTTAGCCTACGCCCAATCAATCCTTCATCAATAATATTGAAATCGGTAAACAATCCGCTATACGAACGAATTAATACATCCAATACATCACCAAGCTTAGGATTCTTTACTTGAAATCTGTATAAAACTTCCCTATCAACCCCAACATATACTTTCGAAGGCCTGTTCATAGCTTCATTAAGAAATAGATATCCTTCCTTTTCAAGAAATTTTATGGAATTATAAGCCAACAGTGGATTTAAATTATACATCTTTATAAAATCATTAATATCAATTTCCAAAGAAGAATCCACTCCGCTTCCCACTGCCAGTTGAAAGTAATTACCCAAAGCATTATATATATTTCTAATATAGGATATCTCAGGATATTTGGAATTAAAATTACGCTGCAAATCGCTTAAATCACTTTTATGCCATAATAGTACAGCCCTAGCGGCACCACCATCTCTGCCAGCACGACCTGCCTCCTGAAAATAAGCCTCAATACTATCGGGTACATCTAAATGAACCACCAATCGCACATCAGCCTTATCTATTCCCATACCAAAAGCATTGGTAGAAACAATTACCCTTGTCCTATTATTTATCCAATCTGCCTGACGCTTATCTCTCTCTTCAGTTTCCAAACCAGCATGATAAAAATGACTTGAAATGCCATTCTGCTGTAGGTAATACGAGAATTCTTTTGTTTTTCGTCTATTACGTACATAAACTACCGCAGTTCCTTTATTTTCATTCAATAGTTGCAATAATCGCGAATGCTTATCTTCAGTATTTTCTACATCATATATAAGATTGCTTCTTTCAAAACTCATTTCAAAAAGATTCTCCTCCTTAAAAAGTAATTTCTCCTGAATATCTTTAACCACAGTAGGTGTAGCAGTAGCGGTAAGAGCAAGCACTGGCACATTAGGTATTCTTTCTCGAATATCAGCAATCTGCAAATAAGACGGTCTAAAATCGTATCCCCATTGCGAAATACAATGAGCTTCGTCCACAGCCAATAAGCTAATATTCATTTTTTTAAGCCGTTCCTGAAAAAGCTCAGTTTCTAACCTCTCTGGAGAAACGTAAAGGAATTTCTTATCGCCATAAGCACAGTTATCTAAGGCAATATCTATTTCGCGAGGATGCATGCCAGAAAATATTGCAACGGCAGGAATTCCTCTTCTATCTAATTGCTGCACCTGATCTTTCATCAGTGCTATCAATGGAGTTACAACAATGCATAAGCCTTCAAGCTTTAGTGATGGCACCTGAAAACAAACACTCTTTCCACCACCGGTAGGCATAAGCGCTAAGGTGTCTTTCCCTGAAAGTACCGAATCTATAATATCTTCCTGTAATGGTCTAAATTTAGAAAATCCCCAATATTTTATAAGTATCTCTTGGGTAGTCATAATTATTATATAATGTTGTATTTAATTATCAAAGATATGAATAATAATGGAGAATTTTCAAGGTAAAATAAAAAGCAATTTAAATACTATAAAATACAAACAAACCTATACAAAAGCACCTATCTGCATACTACCTACTGAAAACTGAAAACTGCATACTATTTACCTTCCTTTTCCTTCTTCTTCCGTCCTGCTTTTTTAAGAGCTTCATTTATAATCCACTCTATTTGCCCATTTGTACTACGAAATTCATCAGCAGCCCATTTCTCTATCTGATTCAGTAATTCTGTGTCCACACGTAGGGCAAAAGCTTTTTTCTTTCCCATATCTTAAGCCTCCTTCATTAGTTTTTTCATAGCATCGGCTATTGCGGCCTTACGCTGAGTGCCAAACATAATTGTTTTACCACTCAAAGTTTTTATCTCTAATCCTATATTACCAGTAACAGTAAGCGATTCCTTGTTTTTTATAATATTACGATTATATCCTCTTCCTCCTATTTCCTTTATAAATTGATATTCTCTAACTTTATACATAGAAATTTCTGCTGGTTTTACTGTAATAAACTTATTTTTAACAGGTGGGGCTTTATATAAAACGCCTTCTTCCTTTATTACAACTTCAATATACATCATCTTAAACAATAAAAACAAGCCAATAAACATAGTCGTAAAAATTCCCCACATAAGATATAAATCATTCATCGAAAAATCCCTCATCTCTAAAGAATCATATTTAAGTAAAAGGAAAGCAAACAGTATAGACTCTGCTGACAAGGCTATCAACCAAACCCAAGCTGTATTAAAATACTGCTTTTCTCTAAAGTAGACTCCCCTATTAGTGCTCATACGCTTATTGTTTTTAATCTATGTGGTACTACTGGATTTGTTGTGGGTTCAATAATTTTTTATTATTAATGTATTTATAAAAATGTAATCCGCCCCCCCATGACTATCGGTATCAGGAGATTTTTTTTCGATTAAAAACAACCTCCTGCACCAATGGCTAATAAATAGATCCTGTATTTACAATAGGGCTTGCATCTTTATCAGATACCAATACCACCATAAGATTACTAACCATTGTAGCTTTACGTTCATCATCAAGCTCCACAACTCCCTGATCTGATAACTGCTCAATAGCCATTTTTACCATTTCCACAGCCCCTTCTACAATTTTATGACGTGCAGCAATAATTGCTGTAGCCTGCTGACGCTTAAGCATAGCCTGAGCAATCTCTTCAGAATATGCAAGATAGTTAATCCTAGCCTCCATAACCTCAATTCCAGCAATAGCAAGCCTTTCACTAAGCGATTCTTCTAGCCTATTATCAATTTCGTCTCCACCAGAACGTAAAGTTATTTCGCTCTCATCGTCATCAAAATTATCATAAGCATACTCACC
>JAGLDA010000141.1 GCA_023145955.1 Bacteroidales bacterium | reverse complement strand
TCATGTTCGATTCATATATTTGAAATATAGATTGTAAAAGTAGTATTTTTTTGCCTTATACAAATAAAAACGTGCTTTTTTTTAATACTTTTTATAAACTAAGCTCCTAATATCACTACTATCAGTATCATATTTAGTCTATCTTTGCAGCGCATAATATTTGATGCAATTTATGAGGAATATTCAATAGAACAACTCATTATTGAATATTCCTTTAGTAATAAAACTATTCTTAATAATACAGCAATGACTTTTGACGAATTAAATTTGAACAAGCAATTACTTAGTGCCATTAATAATTTAGATTATGTATATGCTACACCTATTCAAGAGCAGGCATTTGCACCAATAAAAAGCGGAAAAAATGTTGTTGGAATAGCTCAAACAGGAACAGGAAAAACCTTTGCATATTTGCTTCCAATATTGCAGTTGTTAAAATATTCGGAACAAAGAGAACCCCGAGTGTTAATTATTGCACCCACACATGAATTGGCAATACAAATTTTACAAGAAACACAAAAACTATGTGAATTCTCTAGCATACGATCTCTAGCTGTTTTTGGCGGAGTAAATATGAAAGGGCAAAAGCAAGACATTTATAATGGAATAGATATATTAATTGCTACTCCTGGTAGATTATTAGACTTAACTTATACAGGTATTCTAAATCTTAAATCCATAAAGCAAGTTGTTTTTGACGAAGTGGACGAAATGTATAGCTTAGGTTTTAGAACTCAAATAACTACTCTTTTAGGTATGTTGCCAAATAAAAAACAAATAATTATGTTTTCGGCAACTATGTCGGATGAGGCAGTAAAATTTATGAAGAGTTATGTTTATGATCCAAAGACAATAGAAATTGCTGCTCATGGTACACCATTAGAAAAAATTAATCAGAGCGCATATTTTGTTCCTAATTTTGATACTAAGCTTAATCTATTAGAATTCTTGCTAAAGGAAGATGATAGCATGAATAAAGTAATGGTATTTACTAAAAGCAAGAAGCAAGCCGACAAATTATTTTCAGCGTTAGAGATAGAAAATCAACAAGATGCTGCTGTAATACACTCTAATAAAGCCCATAATACTCGTATGAATGCAATGGCGAGATTTATCTCTGGTGAGGTTAGGATTCTTATTTCAACTGATATAGTTGCTAGAGGTATGGATATCAACAATGTATCTCACATTATAAATTTTGATATTTCGGATAATCCAGGAGATTATATGCATAGAATTGGAAGAACTGGTAGGGCTGATAAAGAAGGAATTGCTATATCGTTTATTAATGAGATGGAGCAAGGTAGTATTATGGAAATTGAAGAACTGATGGCGAAATCAATAAATATTCTTGATTTTCCTGAAAATGTAGAAATCTCCAATATTTTTTCAGATGATGAAAAACCTAGCGCTCTTGTAGACAAAAATTATCTTACTGGCGCTAGAATGGCAGAACCTATAGGAGCCTTCCATGAAAAGAAAGAAAAAAACTTGAAAGAAAACAGTGGCAGTGCAGCAAGAAATAAGAAACAATATACAAAATCAGGCAGTAGAAAAAAATACGGTGGTAGAAGGAGGTAATTTTTTTATTGGTTAAATTTCAAGAATTAATTAATAGTTATTGTCGTCTAAAGTTTGATGTCTAACAACAACATTCTCTCTTGATATTAGGCAATGAAAAGTAGAAATATTTGTTTAGATTTTCAGCTTTAATGCAAGCATTATACTTAATTTTGCCACGTTAATAAAATATACAATATAAAAGGATTTTAAAAAATCAAACAACAATAAATGAGTTTAATAGAAAATATAAAAAGTGCCGCAAAAGGAAAGCAAAAGACAATTGTTTTGCCCGAAGGAGAAGCTGAGAGAACTTTACGTGCTGCAGATGTTATTTTGTCTGAAGAGATTGCAAAATTAATTCTTGTTGGTAATAAAGAGACTATTACAAACAACGCAAAATCTTATGGCCTTAATAATATTAATAAAGCCGAGATTTATGATGCACGTACAGATTCAAGAGATTCAGAGCTTGTAAATATGCTGTATGAATTAAGAAATGCAAAGGGCTTGAGTAAAGCTGGAGCTAGGGAATTTTGCAAAAACCCACTATACATTGGACCATTACTAATAAAGGCTGGATATGCCGATGGAGAGGTAGCAGGTGCTGAAAATGCTACAGGAGATGTATTACGACCCGCATTTCAAATAGTAAAAACTGCTGCAAATAGCAGTGTTGTTTCTGGTGCTTTTATTATGGTATTAAAAGATAAGAATTTTGGTCAGGACGGATTGATGGTATTTGCCGATTGTGCTGTAAACCCTAATCCTAATGCCAAACAACTTGCTGAAATAGCTGTGGCATCAGCTCGTACAGCAAAAGCAATAGCTAAAATGAATCCAAAGGTAGCAATGCTAAGCTTTAGCACTAAAGGAAGTGGTAGTCACGACGATGTAAATAAAGTTGTGGAAGCAACAAAAATAGCAAGAACAATGGCTCCAGAAATTGAGATAGAAGGAGAACTTCAAGCTGATGCCGCTATAATAGAAGCTATTGGCAAAAGTAAAGCTCCAGGAAGCAAGATTGCAGGTAAAGCTAATGTATTAGTATTCCCTACTCTTGATGCAGGAAACATTGCTTATAAGTTAGTACAGCGATTAGCTGGCGCTGAGGCAATTGGTCCTGTACTACAAGGAATGGCTGCTCCAATAAATGACCTGTCGAGGGGTTGTTCTGTAAATGATATTGTAAACCTTGTTGCGATTACTGCAAATCAAGTAAAATAATTATAGATAATATAATAAAGGAAAATATAATGAAGGAAAAACTAGAAGATTATGCATTAAGCAAGAGCTTAAAATCAGATTCTGGAACTATCAAAGTAGGAATAATAGGCTGTGGCACAATGGGGCAAGAGCTTACTATCTTAGTTAGTAAAAGTGGAATTGATGTTGTATTTATTGAAATTTCTGAAGATAAAGTAAAGAGCTCTTTTAATGGTATTAGCAATCAAATTGATGATATCATTAGCCATTGGGGAATGACCGAAGGAGATAAAAGAGCAATTTTATCAAGAGTTGAGGGCTCTACTGATTATAAGAAATTAGCTGATTGCAATATTGTTATAGAGGCTATTAACACAAAAAAATGGATTCCAAACCAACCTACACGTAAGGAGGTATTTAGAAAAGCCGAAAAAGTAATAGCAGGTAATGCTTTACTAATTTCAAATGCATCAACAATAGTTATATCCGACTTGGCTTCTGAATTAGAGAAACCATGTCGTGCAATAGGTGTACATTTTATTGCTCCAGCACTTACAACTAGAGTAATAGAAGTAAACAAATGCCATAATACCAATAAAGAAAGTACAGAAGCATTATACCGTTTTATACGTGCAATTGGTAAAGAGACTATTAATATAAATGGCTCTCCAGGAAATATAAGCACTCGCTTAATTGTACCAATGATAAATGAGGCCTGTGAGTTATTAATGGAAGGCGTTAGTACCGTTGCTCAAATAGACAAAACAATGCAAATGGGGTATGGTATGCAGCGTGGCCCTTTTACTATGGCTGATCGTATTGGACTAGACAAACTAACCAAGTGGATGGAAGGTTTATATAATGAATATGGTGACCCAAAATATAAAACCTCTCCAATTATTAAAAGAATGGTTAGAACAGGAATGTTTGGTGTAAAATCAGAAAATGGTTTTTACTGTTATAAAAATGGTAAGAAAGAAGAAAAAAACGGTTCTATTTTTAACCTAGGTAATTAATAATTATTGACATTTTAAGAAGTATATAACATGAAAGTATTAGTAATAAACTGTGGAAGTTCGTCAATAAAATATCAATTATTTGACATGAAAGACGAAAGTGTATTAGCCTCAGGACTAGTTGATAAAGTTGGTTTAAACGGCTCATATATAAAGAATAAAAGAAATGATGGAGATACCATTAAATTGGAGGGGAATATATTTGACCACCAACAAGGCATAGAGTACGTTTTAGGAGTGTTAACATCCGAAAAGCATGGAAGTATAAAAGAGCTTAGTGAAATTGAAGCTGTTGGCCATAGAGTAGTACATGGTGGCGAAGTTTTCAATGGTAGTGTAAGCATCAATAATGATGTAATTAGCACTATGGAAGACGTTGTAGAGCTTGCTCCCCTACACAACCCGCCAAACTTAAAAGGAATATATGCAGTTAATGAATTAATGCCTGGCACACCTCAGTGCGGAGTTTTTGATACTGCTTTTCATCAAACAATGGAGCCTAAATCATATATGTATGCAATACCATATGCATTATACAAAAAGCATGGTATTCGTCGTTATGGATTCCATGGTTCAAGTCATAAATTTGTATCACAACGCTTATCTGAGATTTCCAATATAGATATCAATAACTCAAAAGTAATAACTTGCCATCTAGGTAATGGTGCTTCAATTGCTGCTATCAAAAATGGCAAATCTGTAGACACAAGCATGGGCATGACTCCTGTAGAAGGTCTTATGATGGGAACTAGAACTGGTGACTTAGATGTAGGAGCTCTTACTTTTATTATGAATAAGGAAGATATTGGGCTTAATGCTACTAATACTCTTGTGAATAAGCATAGTGGAGTGATTGGTGTTTCGGGAGTATCAAGTGATATGCGCGAGGTTGAAGCTGCGGCTGAAGAAGGTAATGAACGCGCTATCTTGGCTTTAAGAATGTACGAATACCGAATCAAAAAATATATTGGTGCTTATGCTGCCATAATGGGCGGTGTAGATGCAATTATTTTTACTGGAGGAATTGGTGAAAATGCTGACGAAACACGTAAGAATGTGGTTGACGGATTAGAGTTTTTAGGCGTTGATTTTAATCACGAAGCTAATAAGGGACTAAGAGGAAAAGAAATCAACCTTAGCAATAAAGAATCAAGGGTTCAAGTATGGGTAATCCCTACTAATGAGGAATTGGTTATTGCACGTGATACTATTGAAATATTGAACAATAAATAAGAATATTTTCAACAAATTTATTGAAGCAGATGCTCTTTTGAGTATCTGCTTTTTTTATTAAAATATTCACTCAAGAACACATCGCTTATCTTCCTGCACAGGAATAGAAGCCCAGCCACCATTTGGAGCTTTAACTTTATCTCCAATACGTATATTTGGCAATAATTTGCTATTTTGCGGATCTGACTTTTGATATTTTACTACAATTCTAGTTTTTATAATATTCTGTAATGTAAAGCCATATTCATTTACATAAAAATTATCACTAGCATAAAAAATGCTGTCATTAACAGAATATATATAATGCACACTTTCTCCAATACTGGAATTTACACTTATTCTTAGAACCGTTGCTACGGTGTACATTTTATCATTCTCAAGCTTTCTATTTGTTAAATATCCATTTAAAAATACAGCTAGCATAATAATAACAAATACGACAACACCTATAATTTTTATGTATTTTTTGACAAATTCCATTTTTAAAGTATAAAAAAAGGCGAACCAAATAGCTCGCCTTTATATTTTATTTATATACTAATCTAAAGAGTGAATAACTAATCCACTACGAAGCTTAGGTTCGAACCATGTAGTTTTTGGAGGCATAATATTACCTGTATCAGCAATATTAATAAGCTGATCCATAGATACAGCGTAAAGAGCAAAAGCTACTTCCATATCGCCAGAGTCAACACGCTTGCTTAATTCTCCAAGGCCTCTAATTCCACCAACAAACTCAATACGATTTGATGTTCTCAAATCTTTAATATCTAATAGCTCATCAAGAATTAAATTTGAAAGAATAGTAACATCTAGAACGCCAATTGGATCATTATCGTTATAAGTACCTTCCTTAGCTGTAAGTTTGTACCAATTCTTATTTAAGTACATACTAAACTCATGAAGTTTTGCTGGCTTATATATATCAGCACCTATTTTCTCCACATTGAAATTAGCATCTAATTTCTCCAATAACTCTTCAGCAGACATTCCATTAAGATCCTTCACAACACGGTTATAATCAATAATTTTCAATTGATTATCTGGAAAATGAACAGCCATAAAATAGTTATAAGCTTCGTCACCAGTATGATTAGGATTCTGCTTAGTTTTTTCGGCTCCAATAAGAGCAGCAGCAGCAGTACGATGATGACCATCAGCTACATAAGTAAAAGGAACCTTCTCAGAAAATAAACGCTCAAGATCAGCATTCATAGTTTTATCATTAACTACCCAAAAGTGGTGACCAAAGCCATCCTCAGCAGTAAAATCGTATGTTGCTGGAGTTTTATTAACAACTGTAGCAACAATCTCATCAATTTCTGGCACAGCTTTATAAGAAAAGAATACTGGCTCTATATTGGCGTTAGTATAACGAGTAAGAATCATACGATCTTCTTCCTTTTCAGGACGAGTAAGCTCATGCTTCTTAATAATACCATCAACATAATCTTGACATGCAGCAGCACCTACAATACCATACTGAGTACGGCCATCCATTGTTTGCGCATAAATATAGTATTTAGCATCATTTTCTTTTACCAACCAGCCTTCGTTCTGAAACTTCTTAAAGTTCTCAACTGATTTATTATACACTAGTTCCGAATGAACATCAGTACCTTCTGGAAGGTCTATCTCTGACCTAGTGATATGTAATAAAGAACAATCTTTTCCTTTAGCCATTTCTGCAGCCTCAGCAGCATTCATAACATCATAAGGAAGACATGCCAAGTTTTGAGCTATGTCCTTTGGAGGGCGAAGGCCCTTAAACGGTTTTATTATTGCCATAATATTATTTGTTGTTTGTTGCTTAATTGTTTGTTGTTTATTGTTCGTTGTTTATTGTTATCAGGCTAAGTGATTTGCGTAGCAAATTGTATCGAAGTCTGACAATAGCAAACAAATTATTAATTAACTTTATAAGTAGAATCACCATTATTAATAAAAGCTGCAATTTGCTCTGCTCCTGCTACACCTGCATTTACATTTGCCTCAAGAGTTTGAGCTCCCATTTTTTTAGGAGTAAAGAAGAATCTTCCCTCAAATTTTTCAGCAAAAATATCTTTATTTACAGGAGCAATATCAGAGATATAAGAAAAATCGTTACGATCCTCCATCAGTTTTATCATTTCAGCTTCATGAATGACCTCTTTACGAGCAGTATTAACTAAAACAGCTCCCTTCGGCATTTTTGATAAAATATCGTACCCAATAGATTCTTTAGTTTTATCGTTGGCAGGAATATGTAATGATATATACTGGCATTTTGCATATAATTCTTCAGCAGAATCAACAGCAATTACACCATCTTTTTCAATTGCTTCTTTTGTTAGGAATGGGTCAAAAGCATAAACTTTCATTCCAAAACCTTTAGCTATTTGACCAACATAACGGCCAACATTACCATAAGCATGAATTCCAATTGTTCTATCCTTAAGCTCGGTACCAGCTTTACCATTATAGAAACCACGAGCCATCATCACCATAAGGCCTACAGCCAATTCGGCCACAGCGTTAGAGTTTTGACCCGGAGTATTCATCACAGTTACTCCAGCAGCAGTTGCAGCAGCCAAGTCCACATTATCATAACCTGCACCTGCACGAACAACTATTTTGAGATTTTTGGCAGCAGCGATAACCTCTTCTGTAATCTTATCGCTACGAATAATAATTGCATCTACATCTGCTACAGCAGTTAACAGTTCGCTTTTATCAGAATATTTTTCCAATAAAATCATTTCAAATCCAGCACTTTCAATTACTTTTTTAATTTGAGGAATTGCTTCAGCTGCAAATGGTTTTTCTGTTGCTATTAATACTTTTGTCATATTTTATGTGTGTTGCGTGTTAATAGTTATGTACTGTGTGACACATACAGTAACACAAAGCACCTAACACTATAACATATATTTTAATTACGCTTTCAAATTTTTGAATTCTTGCATACAAGCAACTAATGCTTCAACGCTTTCTTTTGGTAGTGCATTATAAGTAGAAGCACGATAACCACCTACAGAGCGATGACCTTTAATTCCAATCATGCCTTTTTCTGTAGCAAAATCAAGGAATTCTTTTTCGTATTGCTCATATCCTTCATTCATAACCCAGCAAATATTCATCAAAGAACGGTCTTCCTTATCTACAACAGTACCTTTAAACATAGGATTAGTATCAATCTCATTATAAAGAATTGATGCTTTTTCTATATTCTTTTTGTACATAGCCTCTACTCCACCTTGAGCTTTCAACCACTTAAGAGTTTGCAAAGCGGCAAAAATAGGAACCACTGGAGGAGTATTAAACATACTACCACCCTTTATGTGAGTATTATAATCAAGCATTGTAGGAATAAAACGATCAACTTTACCCAAAATATCTCTACGAATAATTACAAAAGCAATTCCTGAAGGAGCTAAGTTCTTTTGAGCACCACCATATATAATCGCATATTTGCTAACATCAACAGGACGAGAGAAAATATCTGAAGACATATCTGCTACTAGAAGAGTATCAATATCTAAATCAGTATGAAGCTCAGTACCATAAATAGTATTATTAGTGGTAATATGAAGATAATCTGCATCAGTTGGAATCTCATAATCCTTTGGAAAGAAATTATAATTTGCATCCTTAGAGCTAGCAACTTCAACCACTTCACCAAATCCTTTAGCCTCTTTTACAGCTTTATTAGCCCAAGCTCCTGTATTTACATAAGCAGCTTTAGATTTCATAATATTAAAAGGAATCATAGCAAACTGAAGGCTTGCTCCACCACCCAAGAAAAGTACATCATGTGTATCTGGGATATTAAGCAATTCCTTAAATAGATATTGAGCTTCATCCATTACAGCAACAAACTCTTTACCTCGGTGCGAAACTTCCATTAAACTTAAACCTGTTCCTGCAAAGTCAATTATATTTTCAGCAGTATTCTTAATTGTGTCGTTTGGCAAGATAGATGGTCCTGCATAAAAATTGTGTTTTTTCATAATCTACTATTTATAATATTGATTATCAATTATTTATATATGTTAGAAATTATATTTCCTATTTAATTTCAATTAAGCGAATATCGATATAATTTTTGAATTCTAATAATTATAAATTCGTAATTTTTGGAGCTTTTACTTGATTTTTGGCATATATATATTCATATTTAGTTTAGCCAACTGCCTTCTCTTGAAATGATGTAAAATTAAGTGACAGTTTTAATAAAAATATACTTAAAACAGACTCTCACATTAAACATTTTGT
>JAGLDA010000140.1 GCA_023145955.1 Bacteroidales bacterium | reverse complement strand
ATTAGCAATGTAAGTATTGAAGAAATAGAAGGAAATATCATTAAGCTTTTTCCAAATCCAAACTCAGGGGAGTTTATGCTTGATATTGGAAATATTGAAGCCACAGAAGTAAAGATATTAAACAGCATGGGGCAAGTAATATTCATAGCACAAAACCCCAAAGATCAGTATTTTAATATTAATCTGAAAGCAGGGATTTATTTTATGGAAATTCGTAGCGGTAATGGTGGTAAGACTATTAAGTTTTTGGTGAATTAATTTAGTTATTAAACTGCTAAAATAATAAACCCACATGAAACTCGGTAGAACCATATTTTTTAGTAGGTAGTTTGTTAATTGTATTAAAATCAAAAAAATAGAATTATGAATAAGCACTTTTTATTATTATTTTTTATAGTTGCATTCCCAATTATACTGTTCTCTCAGAGTACCGATTCAACAAAATTAGATAACCAACAATCTAATTATCAAACCTTATTTAGTAACCATGATGCACCTAAAGTTAGTGGTTTTGGTTCTTTTAATTTTCAATTACTAGCACTTGATAGTAAGTTGTCGGGTGGGATAGGTTTTGATGGTGCAGTATTGATTAACAGAAGTTTTTATATGGGATTTTATGGCAGGGGAAATTTTGGCTCTCCAACATATACACTTCTTTCTATTGACTCTACTAAAAATATTGATAAATCATCTGTCTTTTTTCATTCAGGGGTTATTGTCGGAGCAAATTTTATGGCTGAAGAACCTATACATTTTGGTTTTAGTACAAAGTTTGGTGGAGGTGCCTATATGCTTTATAATTCTTATGACTACTACTATGTTAACTGCTCAAATAATAATTGTGAATATGAGGATGAGACATATTTTACAGGCCCTTTATTTGTTATAACTCCAATGATAGATGTAGAAATGAATATTACCAATTGGATGAAGTTTAAGGTTGGATTTGGTTATCAATGGGTTAGTAATTCAGAAATATCGTATAATTACTTAAATTCAAATAATATAATAGATAGTCGTAGTTTCAATACTGGTGATTTAAGTTCGCCTATAGGAGAGATTAGCTTTATATTTGGCTGGTTTAAATAATTCTTTTATATAAAAAAGACCTCATAAATCAATGTTTATGAGGTTTTTTGTTTTTATGGGGTTTACTATAACTGAAACCAGCTGTCAATATTATATCTCTCTTTATTGATGAAGTCTTTATGAATAAATTCATTAGTTTCTTCTTCGTGGATATAATCTTTTACCCATTCTTTATGATTTTGTTCTATTTGTTTTATAGCATCACAAATATAGTATAACTCATCATTCGTCATTGTAGGATGTACCGAAAGTCGTACCCATCCAGGTTTCTTTGTTAAGTCTCCTTTATCTATCATGTCCGTAATTCGCTTGGACTCTTGATGAGTAACATTTAGTAAAAGGTGCCCATATGTACCAGCGCAAGCACATCCACCGCGTACCTGAACTCCAAATCTATCATTTAGTAATTTAACAATAAGGTTGTAATGTAAATCAATAATGTAAAATGAAAGAGCTCCAACACGCTTTTTGATATTATTGGCTAATATTTTAAGGTTATTTACTTTTCCTAATTCTTCAAATGCAATTTTAAAAAGTTCTTCTTCGCGTTTCCTTATATTCTTTGTGCCCATCTCATCTTTAAGGTTTAGAGTAAGAGCAGTTCGTATTGCTTGTAAGAATCCTGGAGTTCCTCCATCTTCGCGGGCTTCAATATTATCAGTATATTTATACTCACCCCATGCATTGGTCCAATCTACAGTTCCTCCACCAGGATGGTCAGGAACGGCATTGGTATATAATTCTTTTTTAAAAACTAAAACTCCAGAAGAACCTGGTCCCCCAAGAAATTTGTGAGGAGAGAACATTACAGCATCAAGATATTCATCAGAATTATCAGGGTGCATATTCATATCTTCATAGGGTGCATTTGCCGCAAAATCAATAAAACAAAGGCCATTATATTTATGCATTATTGCTGCCATTTTATGATATGGAGTGCCTACTCCAGTAACGTTACTACAGGCAGTGAAGCTTCCTATTATTTGCTTTCTTTTAGAATATTTTGAAACTAATTTATCTAGTTCAACTAAGTCTACTTCTCCATTCTCGTCAGCAGGTGTAACTACAACATCAGCAATGGTTTCGTGCCACGAGGTATGGTTACTATGATGTTCCATATGCGTTATAAAAACTACTGGAGTATCATTTTCTGATAAATTAGAGCTATCAGAACTATTACATGGTTTTAAATTCAATAATCGTTGAAACTTATTTACAACACCAGTCATGCCGAAGCCAGTAGTTATAACAATATCATCGGAATTAGCATTTACATGTTGGCGTATAATATCTTTTGCATGATGATATGCCATAGTCATTATTGTACCAGTTTCACTTGTTTCGGTATGAGTATTAGCTACAAATGGGCCAAATTTATTAGTTAATTTGTCTTCTATGGACTTGTATAATCTTCCACTTGCAACCCAATCGGCATATATAATTTTTTGCTCGCCATAAGGGCTTGTATATGGGTAGTTTCGACCTATTACTTGTTCTCTAAATTTCTGAAAATATTTTTCCATTTTGTGATCAGGTGTATGTTTGTTTCAAAGTTTCAAAAGTATGAAAAACATAGATTAGTTAAATAAAAACTTTATTTATTAAATATATAATCTTATTAGTATATTTGCCTTGATTGAAAATTTTAATATAATTATTGTGAAAGAGTTTGTTACTGATAGAAAAGAGAGTTTATATACTAAGATTTATAAATTAGGCCTTAATATATACCCAGCTTATAGAAGGAGTAGTGGTAGGGTGAGATTTATTTCTGACGACTGGAAAGAAATACATGTTTGCATTAAACTAGGAATTAGGAATTGGAATATTAATATGACTGTTTTTGGTGGTAGTATATATGCATCGATAGATCCTATTTTTGCAATTCAGCTAAGAAATATTTTCGGAAAAGAGTATGTTATTTGGGATAAAGAAGCGCATATTGTTTTTAAAAAACCAATTAAGAAGAAAGTAGTTGCCAATTTTATTATTGAAGATGATGTGATAGCCGAAATAAAGGATAGCCTAAATAGTAAAGGTGAATACTATCTGAAATTACCCGTGGAGTTTGTTGATAAAGTTGGTAATGTGCATATGTCAGCAACAAAGGTTGTGTATATAGCAACAAAAGAATCTTATGAAAAGAAAATACGAAGAAAAAAAGCTATGCAAAAATAAAATACCTACTTATAGCTATTGTCAGCATTGTAAATTGATCTAATTTTGAATATTTAATATCAATTATAATAATAAATGAAATACTTAAGTGATTTAAGAGAGGGAGAGCAAGGGATTATTTCCAAAGTAAAAGGCCGTGGAGCTTTTAGGCGTAGAATTATGGAAATGGGTTTTGTGTCGGGGAAAGAAATTGAGGTAGTTCGAAGAGCACCGCTTCAAGATCCTATTGAGTATTCATTGATGGGATATGACGTTTCTCTGCGAGTTACTGAATCGGAGCTTATAGAGATGATGTCTGATAAAGATGCTAAAAATAAAGAGTTTGAATTTAAAGGAACAATAAAAGAAGATAGTGGGATTAAAATTAGAGAACCAAAATATAAGGAGCTAAATGTAGCTTTTGTTGGGAACCCTAATTGTGGTAAAACAACAATTTTTAATATTGTTTCTGGTCTTAATGAGCATGTTGGGAATTATAGTGGAGTAACAGTGGATTCCAAAGAGGCTGTCTTTAATCATAAAGGTTATAAAATAAATATTGTTGACTTGCCGGGTACATATTCTTTAACAGCTTATTCTCCAGAAGAGCTTTATGTACGTAATTTTATCCATGATAGAATGCCCGATGTTATAATAAATGTTGTGGATTCATCGAACCTTGAAAGGAACTTATACCTCACCACTCAGCTTATTGATATGGATGTGAAAGTGGTAATGGCTCTTAATATGAGTGATGAGATGGATAGGCGTAAGGATGTTTTGGATGATGAGCTTCTTTCTCAATTATTGGGAATACCATCTGTTCGTACTGTTGGAGCTAAAAGTAAAGGTATTAGTGATTTATTTGACCTTGTAATAGAGTCTTATTTGGGAAATAACCCTATAGAACGACATATACATATAAACTATGGTAAATGTATTGAAAAGTCTATTCGCTTAATACAAGATTTAATAAAAATTCCACAAAATTGGGACTTAACTGATAGGATATCTTCAAGATTTTTGGCAATAAAACTACTTGAAGAAGATGCTGATGCAATAGCTAAGATAAATCAAATAGTAAATGAAGATGAAATAAAGGCTCTGGTTAAAGAGCGTCAGAAAAGAGCAGAAAATTATTTTAAAGAGAATGTAGAATCAGCAATTACTGATGCAAAATATGGCTTTATAGATGGAGCTTTAAAAGAGACTTATAAAATAGGGGCTACATTTAGTAAACGTGATGTTACCCGAGCAATTGATAGTATTATTACAAATAAACTATATAGTTTTCCTTTATTTATCTTTTTAATGTGGATAATGTTTCAGGCTACTTTTCTTGTGGGAAGTTATCCTCAAATGTGGATTGAATCAGGGGTTAATATATTAAGCGATTTTGTTTCTGGATTAATGCCACAAACAATTTTTAGAGATTTATTGGTAGATGGAATAATTGGCGGAGTTGGTAGTGTAATAAGCTTTCTGCCAAATATTTTGATACTATTTTTCTTTATATCCATAATGGAGGATACCGGCTATATGGCAAGGGTGGCGTTTATTGTGGACAAAATAATGCATAAGGTAGGTCTTCATGGTAGGTCATTTATCCCACTTTTGATGGGTTTTGGTTGTAATGTGCCTGCAATAATGGCTACACGTACTATCGAAGGTCGTAATGATAGAATAGTTACTATGCTTATTAATCCTTTTATGTCGTGTAGTGCTCGCTTACCTGTTTATGTGGTGATAATTAGTGCGTTTTTTCCAACATACCCAGGAACAATGCTGTTTTTTGTGTATTCTCTAGGGATATTTATGGCAGGAATAGTGGCTTGGATTTTTAAGAAAACTCTTTTTAAAGCTAAGGAACTTCCATTTGTAATGGAATTACCACCTTATAGAGTGCCTACAGCGCTTACTATTGTTAAGCATATGTGGTTTAAGGCTGAAATGTATCTCAAAAAAATGGCAGGTATAATCCTAATAGCTTCTATTGTTATATGGGCTTTAGGTTATTTTCCAAGAAATCTAGAATATTCTAAAGATTATGATGCCATTGAGAATACGATTGTTCAGCATGCGGAGCAAGATAATGATGTGGGCACGGATAGTTTATTAGTTGTAAAATCAACTATTGCGCATAAAATTTCTCTTATGAAAGAGGCTGAGCGCCAAGAGAAATCATATATTGGTAGGCTAGGTCATTTTGTAGAACCAATGATTAGACCATTGGGTTTTGATTGGAAAATTGGAGTGAGCCTTATTACTGGTGCTGCTGCTAAAGAGATTGTGGTTTCTACAATGGGGGTTCTTTATCAAACTGATCCTGATGCTAAAGGTTCACAATCATTAGGGGCTAAATTAAAAGCTGCTGTATATACTTCTGGTCCCAAAAAAGGTCAAAAAGTTTATACTACTCCTGTTGCTTTTGCTTTCATGCTATTTGTATTATTTTATTTTCCATGTATTGCTACCATTGCTGCTATTAAACGTGAGTCGGGTTTGTGGAAATATGCAATTTTTGAAATTGTTTATACAACGGCTATTGCTTGGGTAGCTGCTTTTGCTGCTTATCAAATAGGTAGCCTGTTTTATTGAAATTGAGCTAAGTGCAACAATTTTTAATACAGTTTTAATACGATTTAATTTGATTTCAAACTGGTATTAATGATTTGTATAATTACATTATTGATTCTACTGGGTTTGATATGGTTTTGTGTTTTTTTTGAATATAATCATAAAAATTGTAATTAATATTAAACATATAATTGATGGCAAGAGTTATTATAAAATAAAGTAATATGCTGAATTACCTACCATGTTTAGCAAAGGTTAAAATGTGTGTTGGCAATATCAGATATGTAATATCTGAATTTCCGCATTTGGCAAAAAAGCGTTAAGAAAATTTATAAATAATTCGTCAAAAAGTATAAGCTGTTCAACGACGTTAGACTTTGCATTAAATAAAATAAAGCTAGTTTTAATATTACTAATTTATCTAAATAAGTTGCTAATTGCTTAAGAAGCAAAGGCTAAAAGGAGGCTCCCGCATAGTTATCGGGATTTATACTTTAGAAATATTTGTATATTTTTAGCGTTTTGTCAACAGCGGGTGTTTTTTTGTTACTTTTTTGCGCCAAAAAAGTAAAGAAGAAATTAGATGTCTACTATTTATAATAATTATAAAATTCACACGAAACTTGGTAGAGCTACATTATTTTAAGTTTTAACAACTCAGTTTGCGGATAAATATAATACTAATAAACATTAATACGCTAATTATTCCAAAGACAATGTTGTAACCTAGGCTTGCGAGTAAAACTCCAGCAATAATAGGGAATATGCTAGTTACAATATTGCCAGCACCTGATATGCCTGCGTATAAAGTCCTATTTTCGTCATTAGATATTTCTATGAGAATACCATTCATAGCCACTTTATATGTTGAAACAAAAATTCCCGCAAGAAGAAATATGCCTGGAAAAAATACAGAATTATCCTGTAAAGCAAGTGCAATAAGTGGTAATGCAGAACCTAGAAATACATTGAAAAGTAATACAGTTTTATAATTAAAACTTTTGGACATAAAAAACAAACTAAGGCTTCCAATAGCCATTCCCAATGTTCTAAAAATAATAAAACTACCAATACTTTCAAGGCTTATACCGCCAGAGTCTTTAGCTAAAAGCACCACAAAAGGAAGTAGACTTACACCAATACCAAGAAGATTAATAATTATTAAGTAGTATTTAAGGTTTTGATTTCTTTTTATTTCTTTTGGCATTTGCGCAAAGAAATCTTTTAGGTTTATGCGCTTTTTAGCCGAAGGAGTTTTTTCGCTTAAAAAATAGAATCCACCAGAAGCTATAAATAGGAGAGAGGCGGCAATAATAAATGTTGCAGAATAATTCTCAGGAAAAACATACTGCTTAAGAACGTAACTTGCTCCAAAAGCAGATATTAATAATCCAATACTAGAAATAAACTGCTTAAGACTAAAAAACTTTTTTCGTTTAGCTTTAGTAATAGTTTTGCCTAGAATGTCGATATACGATACGTTTGCAAAGCTGCCACTAAAAGAAAAAATTAGTATAATTACAAATATGCTTAACAAAACTGTATTTGCTGATATAGAATTGGAGAAGTGAAACAGCACTGATAATCCTAATAGGCTTAGTACACGAATATTTATTGCTGCTAATAAGAATTTCTTTTTAAAGGGAATATTTGATAGAATTCCTGAGAAAAATAACTGCATAAAACTAGCCCCGCCAACCATTATACTTGTAAGTATGCCTAAGTGAATAGAATTGCCACCAACAGATATGAGCATAGCTGGTATAACGGTGTCGATATCCATAAAATTTGCAGCCAATGCTAAGAATGCAGCATGCCAAATAAAGGCTTTAAAATTATTATTTGATTCTTGTTGTTGTAGTGTCATTTTATATAGTAAAACTAAGCTCTTATTTCATTAGAATTATCGATTGGCAAAAGTAAAAATAATAATGTTGCCTTTTAATTAACTTTTATTAATATTTATAATATGAATATATCTTAGTTTTAATCTTATTTATGCAACTAAAAGATTGATAATCAACGAATAAAAAATACTTTATTTTTTTATTAAAATTGCTTGCACATATAGGAAAAGCTTGTATATTTGCACCCTCATTTGAGACAAGGATGATCTCTTAGCTCAGCTGGTAGAGCATCTGCCTTTTAAGCAGAGGGTCCTGGGTTCGAGCCCCAGAGGGATCACTGGAGAAGTTTACTTTTCTATTGATCTAAACAATCAAGAATCGCCTTTAAACAAATGAGAATGATCTCTTAGCTCAGTTGGTAGAGCATCTGCCTTTTAAGCAGAGGGTCCTGGGTTCGAGCCCCAGAGGGATCACAAAAAAGCCGACACGAAAGTGTTAGGCTTTTTTTTATGCCCTAGGGCGAGAGATTTATCACATATAACTATGTACATGACATTTTTTTGAATTTCATTAACCTATTACAAAACAGGAAGGCAGATACATAAAAGAACTTTAGTCAGACCCATTGGAATTTATCTATGAAAATACCCCATAAATGGGTGGGAGTTTTTTCGCTCTTG
>JAGLDA010000014.1 GCA_023145955.1 Bacteroidales bacterium | reverse complement strand
GCTATGCTAATGAGATTATGCGATGTGCATAATGTGCCTTTAGCAACTAACCCTGCTACAGCAGAACTTTTGATACGCTCTATCTAATTCAAATTGGATTAGAGTTTAGTTTTTGTTATCATTATAAAGTTCTAAAGCAGTTAATAATCTGTTTTCAGTAATCGGTAATTTACAATCTCCTTAAATGTAAATGATACTGTTTACAAAACCACTAATAACTGATTACATTTTATAACAATTTATTATATAAAAAAAACTGTAAATTCATAGCAAATCTAGTAGTTTAATAATTAACCATAAATAGTATCATATGGATTTCAGCATAAAAAAAATTAGAGAAGACTTTAATAAGCAAATAAAACTTGAACTATCTAACCCTCGTAAATTAAGTTTCACTATAGGCTTTGGCGTATTTATGGGAATTGTACCTGCTTGGGGCTTTCAGATGATGATTGCTTTTGCTCTAGCACAACTTATGCATCTTAATAAAACACTCGTTATTATTGCTTCAAACATTAGCATACCTCCACTTATTCCATTTATTTTGCTTGGTAGTTATTGGATTGGTGGTGTTACTATGGGAAAGGAAGGTGGCGGTCCTCTTATTAGAAACCTAAAGAATATATCTGATGTAACTCTTGAGGATTTCTTTGATAATATTGGCAAAGATTTATTCCAATATATATTTGGAGCTTTTGTATTAGCAATCATTATGGGAGCTATATCTTACTTTATTACTTTGTTTGCACTTAAAATTAAAGAATCGAAGAAATAACAGTTTTTATTCGTTAATAAATAATCACCTAATATCCTTTATAACGCTAATTTTAAATTATTTTTGCTTACAAATAAAAACCGCTTACAAATTATGCCAAACAAAAGATATACTATAAAAGAGATTGCAAAAGTTGTTAAAGGAGAGCTCTATACAAACAATGCAGAAAAAAGTAGTATTGATGATCTATTAATAGATAGTCGTAAAATTATTTCTTCTCATGACAATCTTTTCTTTGCACTAAAGAGCAAGCGCAATGATGGGCATAAATACATTAACGAACTAATAAATAAAGACGTTAATAATTTTATTGTGAGCACTTTACCTAACGATTACACTAAATTAGAAGTAAATTTTATTCTTGTAAAAGATAGCCTTATAGCATTACAGCAAGTGAGCGCTGTTCATAGATCTAGTTTCAATATACCTATTATTGGCATAACTGGCAGTAATGGTAAGACTATAATTAAAGAATGGCTATACCAATGTTTGCATAGTGATTATAGCATTTGTAGAAGCCCTAAAAGTTATAATTCGCAAATAGGAGTACCTTTATCTGTATTTCAGTTAGATGCCGACGATAAACTAGGGATTTTTGAAGCAGGGATTTCCGAACCTGATGAAATGATTAAGTTAGAAAAAATCATTAAACCAACTATTGGAATATTAACAAATATTGGAGATGCGCACCAAGAGCATTTTATAGATATCCGTCAAAAAGTTAATGAAAAACTATCCTTATTTGTTAAGTCTGATGTTTTAATATTTTGTCGTGATCATAATGCCATAAGTGAAAGAATTTATAGCTTTGAATTTTTTAGAGAGAAATTATTATTAGACTGGAGCAGAACAAATAAAGACGCAACATACTATATCTCTACTATTGATAGCTCAAACAATAACAATACAATATTGAAATGCGAATGGAATGGTGGAAATCAAACAATAGAAATTCCTTTTGCTGACAATGCTTCCATTGAGAATGCCATACATGTATGGATTACACTTTTGCATTTAAAAATAGATGCTTCTGAAATAAAAAGCAGAATGCTAGGCATACGAAGTATTGCCATGAGAATGGAGCTGAAAGAAGGTATAAATAATTGCTCCATTATTAACGATAGCTATAATTCTGATATAAATGCTCTTAATATAGCTCTTGATTTTCTATCGCAGCAGCAGCAACATAGCAAGAAAACCGTAATACTATCCGATATTTTGCAAAGTGGAAAATCTTCAGATATTTTATATAAAGAAATTGCTCAAGTAATAAATAATAAGAATATCAATAGATTTATAGGTATTGGAAAGAAAATAGGGTTCTATAAAGATTTATTTCATAATACTGAAACTAATTTTTATGATACTACACAAGATTTCATTGACTATTTCCCCTTCTCTTCCTTTAATTCAGAAACAATACTCCTAAAAGGAGCACGAAATTTTAGGTTTGAAAGAATTAATAAATATTTGGGAAACAAAAACCACCAAACACGCCTAGAAGTTGATTTAACAGCAATGCTTGACAATTTCAATTACTATAGGTCAATACTAAAACCTGGCGTAAAAATTATGGCTATGGTAAAAGCTTTTAGCTATGGTAGCGGTAGTTTTGAGGTAGCAAATTTATTGCAGTTTCACAATGCTGATTACCTATCGGTAGCATATACCGACGAGGGAGTAGGCTTAAGAAAAGCTGGAATTAAACTACCAATTATGGTTATGAATCCAGAAGTAGAAGCTTTGGAGAGTCTTATAAGCAATCATTTAGAGCCTGAGATTTATAGCTTCAAAATTCTTAATGATTTAATAGACATTTTAGAATCACGACCTTTGCCTAGCAATAAACCCATTGGAATTCATATAAAGCTTGATACTGGTATGCATAGGCTAGGTTTTGAATCGCAAGATATAATAGAGCTTATTACAAAACTTAAAGCTAGCAATAGGATGATTGTCAAGAGTGTATTCTCACATTTAGCAGCCTCTGATGAGAGTAGCTTTGATGAATTTACAAAACAGCAGATTAGCATATTTGAAAACTTAAGCAAGAAAATAACTATTGAATTTGAGTATCCAATATTGCTTCATATTGCAAATTCTGCAGCCATAAGTAGATTCCCCAACGCTCAGTTTGATATGGTTCGACAAGGCATAGCTTTATACGGAGTAGGTGTAGATCCTAAAACACAAAAAAATCTTAAAGCAGTAAGCAAGCTAAAAACAATTATATCGCAAATAAAAACTATTCATAAAGGAGATAGTGTTGGTTATAATAGAGCCTTTGTGGCAGATAAAACCATGAGAATAGCTACCATACCAATTGGATATGCTGATGGCTACGATCGCCGCTTTAGCAATGGAGTAGGCAAAGTTATGATCAAAGGCAAATTACATACTATAATTGGAAATGTGTGTATGGATATGTGCATGATAAACCTGCTAGATACTGATGCAAAGGAAGGTGATGATGTTTGTATTTTTGGTGACAATCCCAACATTATGGACTTAGCTTCAAGTATTGATACTATACCGTACGAAATACTTACTTCAATATCGCAAAGAGTAAAAAGAATTTACATACAGGAGTGATTCTTAATAATTAATGGTTAATGTTCAATTGTTAAGGTTTAATTATTAATGTTCAATTGTTAAGGTTTAATTGTTAA
>JAGLDA010000139.1 GCA_023145955.1 Bacteroidales bacterium | reverse complement strand
CTTTCATTAGGTACTATGGCATCGGATTCAATATTCGATTTTGACATTAAGGGAATGGCTTTTAGAGAATTCCCTGATATTAGTAGATTTACGAATATTAAAAGTATAAATGCCGAACATAATCAGCTAGAGGAGGTTGTAATTAGAGGTAAATTTATTAATACTATAGAGTATATAAATTTAAATAACAATAAGTTACAAAAGATTAGGGTTGGAAGATCGAAAAGCATAAAACGAATAGATTTTGATAATAATCCCATAGAAAAAATGCCTTTTGCAATTGTGTGGTCAAAAGGGATTAGCAATATTAGCTTTAATAACTGTAACTTAAAAAAGCTTCCTTGGTGGTTGAAATATAAAAAGAACATTAGCCAATTATATGTTTACAATAATTATATAAAACTTACAAAAAGCAATGTACGAAGAATGCGAAATATTACACATTTGCATATTTCAGTATGTAAAAATGATTCTATTCCTGAATACTTCTCAAATTTGAGAGAATTAAAAAAACTAGTTATTTATAAATCTAAAATTAATAATTTGCCTAGCAATTTTGGAAAATTAGTGAACCTTGAAGTTTTGATATTATATGAGAATAGTTTTGATGAAATCCCATCAGTATGCTTTGAATTGCCGAATTTGCGTCATTTAGATTTTTATTATAATAAAGTAAAATTTATACCTATGGATATAATAAAATGTAAAAATCTTGAAGAACTGTATTTATCTCATAATCAAATAGCCGTTCTGCCACATTCATTGTCGAGCATGAAGAAGCTAAAACGTTTATATATTCATCATAATAATATTGAGGAAGTTCCGCTGTGGGTTAATGATATGAACCAGCTAGAGGTGTTAGATATGGGCTATAATCAAATCACAGAATTACCATCTTTCTCAAAATTAATTAATTTGCACACTGTAGATTTTCAATCTAATATGATTTCTGAATTTCCTTTTCAGTGGTTTAATTTACCTTCACTTAACAGGGTATTTTTATTTGATAATCCATGGAAATTAACAAAAAATGAATATGAGGAAGTATTGAAAAAGAAAGAAATGATAAAGGAAAATGGCGGAGAGTTATTTATCAATTTTTAATTTAAATAATACGCAGATTAGATGCTTAATAATATATTCCAAGCTTTTACATTTCATCATTTAGCAATTTACCATTAAAATACAATATCTTTGTAACTAATTTCATGCTAAGTTCGTCACTTAAGCGAACAGAATTGATTATATGATAAATGACTACGCAAGATTATAATAAATGTGTTGATGATCATGCCGATGGTGTGTATCGTTTTATCTTGAAAAGTATTAGAGATACTGATACTGCCAAGGATATTGTGCAGGATGCCTTTACCAAAATGTGGATAAAGCGTAAGAATGTGGATGGTAAAAAAGTAAAGTCATACCTTTTTACAGCAGCCTATCATACTATGATTGATTATATTCGTAAAGATAGAAAATCTACTGTAGATGATGGTTTCTTGGAACGTGAGCTTGTGGAGTATAATTCGTATTCGGATATTCAAGAGGTGCTTAAAGACGCACTTGATACATTGCCAGAAGTTCAAAAGTCAGTAATCCTTTTAAGAGATTACGAAGGGTATAATTATAAGGAGATTGGCGAAATAGTTGATCTTAATGAATCTCAGGTTAAGGTGTATATTTATAGAGCTAGAGTTGCTCTTAAAAAATATATTGGTAGCTTACAAATGGTGATATAATTTAGTAATAGAAAATGCAAAAGAAAATAAATATATCAAATTATGAAGAGTTTTTGATAGATTTCCTTGATGGAAATCTTGATAAGGACACTCATGCCATGGTATTATTATTTTTGGAGCAAAATCCTATTATTGCTGAGGAATTTGATGGAATATATGATTATAGTATTAATGAGTGCGTTGGGGCTTTTAATAATAAAGAGAGCCTTAAGGTACAGTATGATTCTGTATTATTACTGAATAATGAAAATTATGAGCATTATTTTATTGCATATCACGAAGGAGATTTGTCTTTTCAAGATAAAATTCAAGTTGAAGACTTTTTGGAATTGAATCCTGACTTAGTTTCGGAGTTTGGCTCGTTTAAAGAAGTTAGTTCTATAATGCCTGAGAATATAGTTTTTGAGAGTAAAGAACAGATATTAAGATTAAATATTGGAGATGGTAACTATATTCCTCAGTCAGAATTTGAAAATATATGCATAGATTTTATTGAAGGCAATCTTAATAAAAAAGAGTCTGATAATTTGTTGGATATTGTGGCAAAGGATGAAAAATTGAATTCTATTTTTACACTTTATAATAGTAGCAAATTAACTGCTGATACAAGTATTGTTTTTGGTGATAAGCAATTATTGTATCGTAATGTGCCAATTGGGCTGCTTGCTATTAGTAGATATGTAAATTCTATGGCTGCAGCAATTGCGTTCTTTGTTGTTTTTAATATATACAGTACTACTTTAGATAAAATAAATACTCAAATAGAGGTAGATAATAAAGTAGAAACTGTTACTGACAACATTGATGTAATTCAGAAAACTAACTTTATAAATAAAAAGGAAGTTGCGGAAAATAGCAGTACAGAAATAACTAAGAATAGTAATACGAAAATAGCTCCTAATAATACAAATTACGAAAATAGGATAACTAGTAGAGTCGTAATGATGGAATCTAAAGGTATGGAAACAGCCTTGAGTGATTGCCATGAGATAGAACTTGAGAGCCAAATAATGCCAATACAATATTTTGTAATTGATACTGGTTGTGTTGTTATTGTAGCTACTGAGCCTGATGTAGATGGCGATAATAGTATAGGTAAAATTGGTAAAATTAAAAATAAAATATCTCGAATTTATTCTCATGAAAAGGAGTATATTGCTAATACTAAGCCTAAAGATGCCATAAGGAAGATAACAGAAATGGCAGTAAAAGGATTTAATAAAATGACAGAGAGCGAAATTCTTCTTAGCCAAAAAGACGAATCGCTACCATAATTGTTGCATAGCCCCAACTCAACAAAACAACTCAACAATTAAACATCTGTATTTACACCATTTGTTAATTTAAAAAGTAGGAGTTGCTCCAAGTATAACATTATAGTATGTTGAGCCATATAAAATGTTAAATTTGCGTTTTACGTTTATTATGGATAAAAATCAAAACCACACATTTAAAAAATTGCATATCTCAACATGGATAATAGCTTTATTGTCTGTGAGCTTTTATTTGCTAAGTTTGGTTATTTCTAATTTTCAAACAGGCGACTTTGGAAATAATTATTCTCAAATAAAACTGCAAAAGCATATAAGTGAAATTGAGAATAGAATGGAGGATATAGGAGTTCGCTATATGCCTATTATTGACTCTTCGATTGCGAATACTAAGCAGTTTTATTTTTCCAATGAGTTTGTGAAAAATGCAGATCAAAACGATATCCATATTTTTTTGATAGATAATAATAATGAGCTAATTGCTTGGACGGATAATGATTTTGTAATAGAAGCTAAGATTGAAAAAAGTGGAACATATTTCTACCAAAACTCCATGGGAGCTTTTATTGTTAAAGATATTATTAAAAATAATTATACGTTTAGATGTGTTTTTTTATTATATCGCACTTATGCTGTTAGCAATGAGTATCTTAAGAGTGGACTCAATCCTAATATAGGGATTAATAAGCAGGTGGATTTTGTGGTAGATAAAAATAATACAAATGCAATAAATAGCTTATCGGGTGACTACCTTATGAGTGTATTATGGAAAACAAATAATACTATTTCTAAGAATACATTTGGAGTAATATTTGGCATTTTTATTCTTTCATTTTTATTCTTCATTTCCTTCACTCAGCAGTTATTTAGTATTTATGTTAAAAGTAAGCTGTTTAGCCTTTTTGGTAAAGCAGTATCTATATTGCTAATAGTATTATTATACCAAAATGTAATGCTCCCTCAGCTATTACTTGATAGCCCTATTTTCTCATCAGCAATTTTTGCTTCATCCTTTATTAGTAGTCTTGGCTCGTTATTTCTTCAGCTATTGGCATTTCTATTTATAGTGTATTCAATAGGTTATTATTTTAGAACCGAAATATTTGAGATAGTTAATGATAAATGGAAATATGCTCTTTATATAGCTAATGTTGTACTGTTTTTTTTGATACTGCATTTTATCAAAGCTATAGTTTCAGATTTAATTTTTAATTCCACAATATCGTTTAACCTTTCTATTATTTATAGTGTTTCTTATTTGGCAATAATAGGTTTATTGTCAATAGGAGTTAGCATTGCCATATTCGTTTCTGTATATATTAATGCCAATAAATTATTAATATCACTAAATAATTCACAGTATATTATTGGAGTGATAGTGTTTTCTATATTAGAATTCTCATTAATACAGATATCTGGAAGCAATGATTATTCAATTTTAGTTTTTTATGTATCAGTGAGCATTATTAATTTTATAGTTATTAACCTAAAAACCACTATTGGAGGCAATACTATAATTATAATATTTCTCTTATTGTTTTCATTATTAATAGCTTATTGGTTCAACATATTTAACTTGGAGAACGAAAGGATTAATAGGAAAGCAATAATTCAAACCCTGGCAATAAATCAAGATCCTCAGGCAGAATACTTATTTACCCAAATATCGGATAAAATGTATGCTGATGATGAGCTGAAAGCAATGTTTGGAAATCATAATATTGAATTTGATAGTGTTACAAACTATATTGAGGATAAATACTTTAAAAGTGTTGCTCATTTTGGAAAATATGATTTTCAAACTACCGTATGTTCTAAAGACTTACAGCTCCTCATTAGTCCTCAAAATATTGAAATTAACTGCGATACATTCTTTTATAAAAACCTAATTGGTTTTGGCAAGCTAACAAATAATAAGAATTTATATAGGCTTGATTATGGTATTGGGCAAGTAAATTATTTGGGAGTTTTTAGATTTTATAACAAAATTGGTGATGCCTTCGAAGTATTTACTGTTTATATGGAAATAAATTCTAAGCTTAAAAGGAAAGGCTTTACAAGGGTGTTGAGGGCTAAAGAATACGATCCGTTTGCAAAAATTTCGAATTACTCATTGGCAAGATATGTGGACAATAATAGAGTTGAAAAATATGGTAATTATACATTTCCAGAACATTTACCCGCAAGCTTTAATAATGAGAGAGACATAAGTTATACTAGTATAAGGGGATATAATCATTTAGTATATAGGCTTAATGATGATATAGTATATGTGCTAAGTCTTAAAGAGCAACCCATGCTTGGTTTATTAGCGCCTTTTTCATACTTATTTATTATTTTCGGGATACTCTTTGCAATTCTTATATCTTTTAATAATCTAAATATATTCAAGAAGCTTAGTATTAGGTGGAGTTTTGGAAATAGGCTTCAAGTAACAATGGTAGCAATTATTCTATCTTCGTTTGCTATTATTAGTATTATTACTCTGCTTTATATTAATGATTTAGATAAGAATAAAAACAGAAATCAGCTTACGGATTTATCATTAGCTCTTCAAATTGAATTTGAGCATAAGCTATCTAGTGAGAGCGATTTAACAAAAGTTGACCCTGATTACCTTCAGTCGCTTCTGCATAAGTTTGCCAAGGTTTTTGATACAGACATAAATATATATCAGCTTAATGGGCAGCTGCTTTCGAGTACCAGATACGAAGTGTTTGAGCGTAGGCTAATGTCTGAACAAATGAACCCTTTAGCACTTAGGGATTTGAAGTTAGACCATCAAAGTATTTATATTGATAGAGAAAATATAGGTTCTCTTATGTTTTCATCAGCCTATATGCCATTTCATAATTCTAAGCAAGAAATTATTGCTTTTATGAATTTGCCATACTTTGCTCGTGAGGAAGTTCTTAAAACAGAGATATCTACATTATTAATGGCTCTTATGAATGTGTATATTCTCATTATTGTAGTGGCAATACTTACAATACTATTTGTGAGTAAGTATATTTCGCAGCCATTACTAATGCTTAAAGAAAAGCTTCAATTAGTGAGCATAGGCAAAGAAAATAGTAAAATAAAGTGGCATGGAATTGAAGAAATAGAGGCTTTAGTTAGTGAGTATAATCGCATGATTGATGCGTTGGCTCTTAGTAGCGCAAGGCTAGCTAAGAGTGAAAGAGAAAC
>JAGLDA010000138.1 GCA_023145955.1 Bacteroidales bacterium | reverse complement strand
AATAGTAGCGATAATAAAGAAAAACTACAAGCATTATCGAATACTCTTATAGAGCAAATTGATAATCTTACAGACATAGCAACGGCATTCTCTGATTTTGCTGATATGCCACAGTCATCAAAAAAAATGTACGATTTGGAGGCAATAATAAATACAGCTGTAGATATATATAAGGATTATTCTAATGTAGAAATAAACTTAAATATAGAAAAGCAGGTAAGTGTTTTTGTTGATAAAAACCAGTGGTTAAGAGTCTTCAATAATTTATTAAAAAATAGTATTCAAGCTACTATTACTGGAAAAACGCTTATTATTAGTATAGGTGTAGTTCAGAAAGACAATAGTGTAATAATTACTTTTGCTGATAATGGTAGAGGTATTCAAACAGATACTAGGGATAAAATTTTTACTCCAAATTTTACTACTAAAACCAAGGGCTCGGGGCTGGGTCTTGCCATGGTAAAAAACATTGTAAGAAATAGTGACGGTACTATAAATTTTGAATCTGAAGTTGGTAAGGGTGCAACATTTACTATAATAATTAATAATGGGTAAAATTATAAAATTCGACTACGAAAATCAAAAATTGCATAAAATTGCAATGGAGATTAGAATGAAGGTCTTTGTGGACGAGCAGAAAGTGCCTGCAGAAATAGAATGGGAATATGAAGATGAATGCACGCATTTTCTTATATATTATAAAAGAAAACCAGTAGGCACTGCCCGATATTTTATTAAGGGTGATAATATTAAATTTGAACGTTTTGCTTTTCTTAAAGAAATGAGAGGAAAAGGCTATGGTAGAGATATGATGCGGTATATGCTTACTGATGTTAAGCTCATGCAGAAAAACATAATTCTTAATTCCCAGGAATATGCCGTAGGATTCTATAAACTCTCAGGCTTTATTGTTTGTGGCGAAAAATTTATGGAAGGTGGAATTCCTCATTACCCTATGCAATACGAAGAGCCAGATATATTGGAAAAAGCTTTGACCTTAGCTGTATGTAGGAGGTAAACAGTATGCAGGCAATAGTAGGCAAGACTGAGAACTGAGAACTGAAAAACGAATACTGAGAACTGAAAACAAATAATAATAGGTATAAATATATTAGTAATATGAATATAGTATTTATGGGAACGCCAGAGTTTGCAGTAGCATCTCTAAAAGCTTTAGTAAAGAGTAAACACAATGTTGTAGGAGTTGTTACCGTAGCTGATAAGCGCGCTGGACGTGGAAAAAAAATGCGTGCCAGTGCAGTTAAAGAATACGCCTTAGAGCAAAATATTGAAGTTTTACAGCCTGATAAGCTTCGTGATGAAAATTTCGTAAATCGATTAAAAGAATTAAATGCTGATGTGTTTGTTGTTGTAGCTTTTCGCATGCTTCCTAAAGTTGTTTGGACTATCCCACCAAAAGGGACTTTTAATATTCATGGTTCATTATTGCCTCAGTATAGAGGTGCTGCTCCTATAAATTATGCAATTATAAATGGAGATACAGAGAGTGGTCTCACAACTTTTATGATTGATGAGAAAATAGATACAGGAAAGATAATTATTCAGCGTAAATGTTCAATTGAAAATACTGATGACGCTGGCGAGCTTCATGATAAGCTAATGCTTATGAGCGAATCAATAGTTGTGGATACTTGTGATTTAATACAAGAAGATAAAATTGATTTGATTCCTCAGGCAGAGGTAAATATTGGAGAAAATCCCCGCCCTGCCCCTAAAATATTCAAAGATGATTGCAAGCTTTCTACGAGTATTATAATAGATGATGCATACAATTTGATAAGAGGCTTAAGCCCTTATCCAGCATCTTTTATTAGTATTATATCTCCAGAAGGAGAAGAATTTATTTTGAAAATATTCAAATCGGAAATTGAAAGACTTGAGTCTATAGCTGGGGCTATTTATACTGATGAAAAAAAGGAGTTTTTCATAGGCCTTACTGGTGGTAGGCTAAGGGTACTTTCTGTACAATTACAATCC
Source organism: Bacteroidales bacterium (assembly GCA_023145955.1). Taxonomy (GTDB): domain Bacteria; phylum Bacteroidota; class Bacteroidia; order Bacteroidales; family UBA1556; genus UBA6267. The sequence goes on along the minus strand of JAGLDA010000138.1, from coordinate 1,997 downwards.
AAAAAACGCATGGATATACGAAGTTTTTTAAGTGGATTCTCTATTAATAATAATTGGAGATGGGCATAATAGGCCTTTATTTGCTGCAAATATTGATGTTTTAGAGTGTTTTGCAAGTAAAAATAGGCGTCTACTTATTAACAATTGAAGAAAAATAATTATTTTTTTGAAGTGATTTATATTGAGCTAGTTGCGTTTTTAGTGATTTTTATGTTGCTGTAAAATAATGACAATCAGGAGTATAGTAAAATATAGCATTTGTTATTATTAATAGATTAATATTTTGTATTTATAGTCAACTTATTAACAATGTCAATGTTTTAGGGCTATAGGGCTTGTTTATTACTTTTATTCTATTATATTTGTGGTATTATAAATTTATAATAAACATTTAAAAATAACCAAAATGAACAAAACACAATTAATCGACGCAATGGCTGCAAAGTCTGGTTTGAACAAAGCTGATTCTAAAAGAGCATTAGAAGCATTTATTGGATCTACAACTGACGCACTTAAATCAGGTGATAGAGTTGCTTTAGTAGGATTTGGATCTTTTACAGTTAACGAAAGAGCTGCTCGTACAGGTCGTAACCCTAAAACAGGTGAAGCTATTCAAATTAAAGCTAAAAAAGTTGTTAAGTTTAAGTCAGGTTCTGATTTAGCTTTATAATTTAAGCGAAAAAATTTATTAAGCCTTTTTCTTATGATTAAGGCTTTTTTTATTTCATTTTCATAAGGCAATATCAGATTTAGAATTAATTTTGCTGGTATTGAATTTAATGTTTTAAAAATGAGCGATAATATTGAGGATAAGCTAAAGTTAAGGGATTATCTATTTGAGTTCATCTCAGAGAATAAGAAAAATCTCTTTGAAAAAAATATTCTTAATAGAACTCGGCATCTTACGGTTGTTCTTGAGAACATATATCAGCCGCATAATGCAAGTGCTGTGCTGCGCTCTTGCGATTTATTTGGTGTGCAGGATATTCATATTATCGAAAACTCAAATAAATACAAACTTAGTAAAGAGGTAGCAATGGGCTCCTCTAAGTGGTTGAATATGTATAAATATAATACTGCTGAAGAAAATACAATTGCGTGCTTCGATAAATTGCGCTCCGAGGGATATAAAATTGTTGCTACTACTCCTCACGAAAAAGATGTTATGTTGGACGAATTACCTCTAGATCAAAAGACGGCTTTGGTTTTTGGTACCGAACTCGATGGGTTGTCTGATGTAGCTATGAATAATGCTGACGCTTTTGTTAAAATTCCCATGTATGGTTTTACCGAGAGTTTTAATATATCTGTTTCGGCAGCATTAAGCATGTTTCATTTGACTGAAAAAATTAGAAAGTCTGATTTAGAATGGCAACTCTCTAAAGAGGAGCAAGTTGATATTCACATAAATTGGGCAACAGCAGTTATTAAGAAATCAAACCTTATTATTGAAGAATATTATAGCAAAATAAAAAACAATGAATAATGAAAGATTTTAAGAAATACTATAAAGTAAAAACAACTCCTGATCAACTTTACCTAGGCCTTACAGTAGAGCTAACTATACACTTATGGTCTGGTGAGCAAACAACATTTATTGCTGAAGAAGGCGCTGAATTCTCATTATTTGATGGAAATATCCTCGGAAAAAATATAGAGCTTATTCCTAATGAAAAAATAGTTCAGCAATGGTATTTTGGAGATCAAGAGCAGGATTCTATAGTTACATTTATATTGCATGAAAATAAAAGTAATACATCATTAGAGCTTCGTCATACAAATATTCCTGGGGAAGACTATGAGGATATGGTAGATGGATGGAATGATGTTTTTATGAGTAGATTAATGGAGTTTTACGATGAGTAGATTTCCCTATTTTTTTAATTAGATAAACTCTTTAAAACTCCAAATCCTTATTATATTATTCAGACTACTTTCTGTAATAATATTAATTTAGAAAGTGCATCCTTGGAATAACCCTATGTCATTAATTGCAG
>JAGLDA010000137.1 GCA_023145955.1 Bacteroidales bacterium | reverse complement strand
TGATCAGAATGAAGATTATGAAATAGGTAATAATACTTCAGCAGGCGCTTTCTCGTCTTCAGGTAGTAATATGTCTCATAGCACAACTACACGTGCAACCACTGCTAGAACTTCAAATAGTAAATTTAAAAATATACTACTTCCTACTGATACTTGTACTAATATGGCATTTGTTATAAGAATTCCTTCAGATAGCATATATAATATAGTTTGGAATGATAATTCTACTGCTAGAGAGCGTGAGTTTACTGAAAGCGGTACATATTGGTTGCAATTATTTAAAGCTAATACACTTATTCAAACGGATACAATTAGAGTATCTATTATACCTTTGCCAGAGCTACTATTAGCGCATCAATTTGAAATTTGCAATCATCAGTCACTATTGCTAAACACAGGCCTTAATGATGTGATATATCATCATAATTGGTCTATAAGCAATAATCATAAATCAGAAATTTTATTGGAAAATCTTACTCCTGGAACTATTGATTTAGAATTAACTATTGCTAGTTGCTGTGATACTATATCTGAGCAAATGATTTTATATGTGCAAGATTGTAATATTAGTATCCCTAATATTATAACTCCAAATAATGATGGATTTAATGATGCTTTTGTAATTACAGGATTAGACTATTACCCTAATAGCTCTCTTAATATTTTTGACAGAAAAGGAAAAGTTATTTTTCAATCTATAGATTATCATAATGATTGGAAAGCCGAAAATATTATTGATGGTACTTATTTTTACTCATTAATAATTAATGATGGAAAAAAAACAGAAAAGGGTGGGGTAGTTAAGGTTATGAGGTAGTTTTTACCTGGGCTTCGATACATTTTTGAAATGCATCGTGCCTCAGCATTTCAAAAACACTCAGCCTGACGGTAAAAAAACAGCAGCATTGTCAAATAACATCGTGCCTCAGTATTCAAAAATATTCAGCTTGATAGTAAAACAGTAACACTGTCAAATAGTTTCATGCTTCAGCATTTCAAAAACACTCAGCCTGACGGTAAAGTAGGAATATTGTTATAGAGTTTCATATATATATGCACTTCTACTAAAATACACTTTTGATTAAAGTTAGTTCCTGAGTGTTTTGCAGGAAAATGTGTAAGCAATTTCTCAAAAATGTACCGATATAAAACGTCCTCCTGAGTATTCTTACCAAAGATTCTCAGGATACTTCCCTGATTTAATAAGCTCACGAATACTTTCTACAACCACAGGTCTGTCTTCTTGATAAGTTACACCAAACCATGCTGCATCAGATTCTAATACTTTAGTTTTGCCTTTTCCTTCAGTAATAAGATCATTTACTACAGTAGGAATAAAAAACTCAGCTTTTAGCTCATTTTTATTATTCTCTATAAATTTTGTAAATCTATGCTCTAGTTCATTAAAATATTTTGGAGTAAAACCCCAAAAATTCATTGATACTAGAGTATTGCCATCAAGCAATTGCTCATCATTATTTTCATTTTCAAAATAAATACCATCTGGCTTTTTCTCAATATGAGTACGCTCTACCACATCAACTAAATAGTTATTATCGTCAGAAGTACACTGCCCACGCGAAACATAACCATGGTCAGATAGAGTATTCTTAAGGTTGTAGCCAACCATACAATTATCTAGGGTATTTTCATCTAATTTAGAGAAATAATTAGCAATAGTTATATACGCATCTCTACCATAAAAATCATCAGCATTTATTACAGCAAAGTTCTCATTTATTACATCTTTTGCTACTAATACAGCATGCCCAGTTCCTAATGGTTTTACTCTTTCAGGATTAAGGCTAATTCCTGATGGAATTTTGTCAAGCTCTTGGTAGGCGTATTCTACTTCAATCTTGCCATCAAGTTTGCTGCCAATAAATTCTTTGAAATCCTTATCTATGCTATTACGAATTACAAATACAACTTTCCCAAATCCTGCTTGAATAGCGTCATAAATACTGTAATCGATTATTGCCTCTCCATTAGGGCCAACAGTGTCAAGTTGTTTTAATCCCCCATATCTGCTTCCTATTCCTGCTGCTAATATTAGTAATGTTGGTTTGCTCATTATTTTTATTTTTTATATTTATGATTGCTAAATTATGAAAAATTGCTTAAATATTAATAATTACTATTAAAGAAATTAAACGGATATTTTTTTAAAAAAAAAGACAGTTTTTTATTTTTTAACTCTTTCGGGATTTTCAGAAATAAAAGCCCCCCAGCTGCCATAAGATTTTTTTTCAGCAACAGGATTTCTTTGATATGCATGGCAAACGGCAGCGGCTAGGCCATCAGTTGCGTCAAGTAAATCAGGAATTTTTTTTAACCCAATAAGACTTTTCAACATTGCAGCAACTTGCTCCTTGGATGCATTGCCATTTCCAGTAATTGCTTTTTTGATTTTTTTAGGCTCATACTCTGTATAGTCCATATCTCTGTGAAGCGCGGCTGCTATTGCAACTCCTTGGGCTCTACCTAGTTTTAGCATCGACTGTACGTTCTTGCCAAAAAACTGAGCTTCTATTGCCAACTCATCAGGTTTATACTCATCAATTAAGGCTAATGTCTTTTTAAAAATCTTTTGTAATTTTTGTTGGTGACTGCTAAGTTTTTTTAACTTTACCACTCCGAGAGTAATAAGCTCTAGTTTATTACCCTTCACATGAATTAATCCATAACCCATTACTGTGGTGCCTGGGTCAATTCCTAATATTACCTTATCTTTAATCAATATTATAGCTTTTTGCTTATTATTATTCAATGTCAACAAATATATATAAAACATACAATAGAATTATAAAAACTGTCATAATAATAGTTTCTATTAGCTTTTTAATAGATCAATTATTTATAAAGCAGGATATTAAAGAGCTATGGAGTGGTTTTGTAAATATTTTGGATAATGATAATGCGA
>JAGLDA010000136.1 GCA_023145955.1 Bacteroidales bacterium | reverse complement strand
AACCGTCAGACCGCGCAATAACCTAAATACTTGAATTTATGACTATTGATAATCAGGCAATTAATGATAGGAATTTAGTTAATATAGGAGTTAATGCGTGGACTCCCGTTGTACACCATTGCCAAAACTCTGAAAAAATTGGTCGATGCCTTATTGAATTTTAATGATTAAGTTGAGATACAGATAAATGAATAAACTAGAATTATCAAAAAAAAAATCAATAAACATATGAAAAGACTAGAAAAAATATTAGGATTGCTGTCTCTACTTTCGTTAATAGCATTAATTATAGAGGTTCCAGGAGGTCTTCTGCTTTCGATTGTAACAATGCTATTTCTTTCATTTATTTATTATCCATTTGGCTTTGCATTCTTCAACGATATTCTATTGAGAAAAATATTTAAGAAAGATGCCTATAAGGGTGTGTCAACATGGAAAATAGTTGGTTCTATTGCTGTGGGGATTAGTTTATCATCAGCTTTAATGGGAATACTATTTAAAATTAATCATTGGCCCGGAGCTGATTTCAATTTATATGTTGGACTTGTTACAATGTTGCTAATTCTAATTATTTCTGTATATAAATATCTTAATACAAAGAGTGCATTCTATTTGAGAATAATTAAACGTGTTCTAATTGTTGGAAGTATTGGAATACTGGTGTGGGTTATTTCTATTTGAATATAGCAATAAAAAAAAGGGGTACAACATTTAGGCATATAAAATTTTCATTTGCGCTAGCACCTACGGTTTTTATATACATTATTGAACGATACTTACTTCGACAAATACGCAGTATAGGTAGTGGTGCCACATTTAATACTTGCCGATAGGTAGGCGTAGATTCCAGTTAATCAATTATTTATCATAAATATTAAAATACAATGAGAACCAGAATATCATCAACAGAATTTGGACTATCAAATAGAGTAATACTTGAATCTGATGGTAATAGTATTATTATTGTAAAGCAGCGTAAATCAAGGATTATAATGTCCGATTCGAAGAAAATTACAGCTATTAGGGATACTATTAAAACTCATAAACCCAACGTTGCTATTAAGCTATTAATATCAGGGCCAATATGTAGTAAGAGTACAAAATTCTTAAACGAAAATGATATTGAGGTAATTAAGTAGCTTTATTTTAGACTATTATCAGAATAAGATAGTGAAAAATAAAAAATATTAAAAACAAATTCCTTTAAAACTATTATTGTAATTTTGTTAATTATTATTTCTTATATTCTGCAAATAGAATAATATCACAAAATTGGATATTAAAATAATTAATATGAAAAAAATATACTTAATCTTATTCATACTTACGAGCACAATATTTATTGCAAATGCCCAATATAAGATGGATATTTCAGTAAATTATAATATTCCGCAGTCTGATAATTTCAGTAATGATTTTAAGAATGGCTGGGGAGCTAGTGGCGAAGTACACTACTTTTTTAAGGAGTCTGGCTTTAGTGCATCCGTGCTTTTCGGATTACAAGGGTTTAGGGCCAACAAATCAGTGGAAGATGAGCTAATTGACACTAGCCTTATCTTCGACTACGATTACCAGGTTCATTATTTTAGTTTTCCATTATTTATTAGGGCTAACTATACCTTCTTTCAAAAGTCGGATTTTAATATAATGTTGGGCTTTGGTATTGGTGGTGTTTTTATGGAACATAAAGAAAAGCAAATCGGAAAGCATACCTCTGATACAAATATTGATAAATTTAATGAGTTTGGGATTTACCCATCATTGGGATTATCATATAAGATTTCTTCAGATATTTCTATAATTATTTCTAGTGGATTAAATATTACTCTTGGTGAAAAGAAAGTTCGATATATAGATATTAAAACTGGGTTAATTTATACAATTTAGAAGATATGAGAAATATTACACTAATTACTCTTTCGCTTTTTATATCTCTATGCTCCTATGCACAAAGTGACACTCTCAACCTAACTTTTGAGCAAGCACTAAACAAGATGCATAATGATAATTTGGCTTTAAAAAGTGCCGAGGCTGAGATGAAATCGCAGGAATATAAAAGAAAAACCACAAGAGGGTTATACTTACCACGATTTGATTTTTCTGCAACTTATATGAAGTTTGATCAAGATATAGGAGTAGATATGGGAGGATATTCTCAAACATTAAAAGATCTCGGCTTAGTAAATTCTAGCACAATGCTACCAAGCACTCTAGTTATTCAAAAAGAGCAGTTTGCAACAGCAAGTGTAAATATGATGTGGCCAATATTTACTGGAGGAAAAATTCGTGCTGCAAATAAAGCTATGGATGCAAATATTAATGGATCCATATATGAAATTCAAGAAACAAAGGAAAAATTAAACACTGAACTAGTAGAAAGGTACTTTGGCTATAGACTTTCTCTCCGTGCTGTGGGACTATATCAGGAAGTATATGAGGCTATGCTGTTACACCAAACTAATGCTAAAAAACTGGAGGAAAACGGTATGATTTCCAGAGCCCAAACTTTATATGCAAACCTATCATTATCGGATGCTAAGGCAAACCTTCAGTCGGCGATAAATCAAGCAAATACTGTTGAAGAAGCATTAAAAAACACCATTGCTGACGACACTTCAAATATTAGGGTTATTTCTGAATTATTTCTAATAAAGGAAATTGAGGATGTAGAGTATTTTCAGCAAGCGGCAATAGAGCATAATCCAATTCTTAAGCGTGTAGATGCGAAAAGAAGTCTTGCAGAGCAAAATTACAAACTAATGAAGAGCGATTATTTACCAACAGTAGCAATTGTAGGTAATAAAGTATTGGCAGATTATCAACTTGCCGAAATGATGCCCAATTGGTTTATAGGAGTCAATTTACATTGGACAATTTTTGATGGTACTTCTAGAACATATAAAACACAGGCAGCAAAAGCTACTGTAGAGAGAGTAGATTATATTCACGAGAAAGCCAAAATTGATATTGCAACATATATTAATAAGCTTTATAATGAACTGAAATCGCATGTAGAACAATTGGAAACAATGCAAACTACCTATGAGTTTGCCACAGAATACCAGAGGGTGCAAAAGAAAGCTTTTTTGGAAGGATTTGCTACTTCAAAAGATGTTGTTGATGC
>JAGLDA010000135.1 GCA_023145955.1 Bacteroidales bacterium | reverse complement strand
TTTGAAGAAATAAATATTGACAAAAAATAAATAATCATGAAATCAAGAAATATAATAATAGGGATAGCTACATTATTAGTACTTGCAATGATAGCTGTAACAGGTTGGATAATGTCAAATCCTCCTGATATTATTCTACAAGGAATGGTAGAGGCCAAACATATTAAAGTAGCATCGAAGATACCTGGCAGAATTAATAAAATTCTTGTTTCTGTGGGACAGTCTGTAAAGGCTGGCGACACTCTAATTATAATTGGGACTCCAGAGCTAGATGCCAAGCTTAAGCAAGCAGAATCGGTACATAATGCTGCCGAATCGCAAAGCGAAAAAGCACAGAATGGAGCAAGAGAAGAACAAATACAAGGGGCATATAATCTATGGCAAAAAGCCCGAGCTGCTGTTGATGTTTATAGAAAAACATATAAGCGCGTAAAGACTCTCCATTCGGAGGGTGTAGTGCCCGCACAGAAATTAGATGAAGTAACAGCAAAATATAAAGCCGCACAACAAGATGAACATGCCGCTAGGGCAATGTACGAAATGGCCAAGAAAGGCGCTCGTGAAGAAGATAAGAAAGGCGCGGCAGCACTTGTTGATCAAACTGATGGAGTACTCCAAGAAATTGATAGCTATTTAAGTGAGGCACAGGTAAAAACCCCAATTTCGGGTGAAGTAGCAAGCATAATTTCGCAAGAAGGAGAAATTGTTAATTCTGGATTTCCCATAGCCACTGTTGTTGATTTAAATGATGTATGGTTCACTTTCAATATCCGTGAAGATTACCTTAGCAAGGTCAAAATGGGAAAAGCTATAATTGTAAATGTTCCTGCTTTAGATAATGAAGAAATTATAGTAAAGGTAATATTTATAAACCCTTTGGGTGATTTTGCTACTTGGAAAGCAACAAAGACTACTGGTGATTTTGACATGAGAACTTTCGAAGTAAAAGCAAGGCCTGTAGATAAAATTGATGGCCTAAGACCTGGAATGACAGCTCTTATTAATTGGAGTACTCACCAATAAAACCATATAATACTGATTACTAATGGAAACAGGATTTAAAGCTGTATTAACAAGAGAACTGAAACGTATGCAATCGGAAACGATATACATATGGATGTTGTTAGTATTGCCCATTTTCTCTTTCGTATTTTTCACAGCAATGTTTGAAGAAGGCAAAGCTGATAGTTTCCCTGTGGCAATATATGATGCTGACAACTCACCCTTATCGCGTAAAGTAGCATCGTGGGTGGAAGCTACTCCTGAGGTTCACTTTACAAAAAAAATAACCTCCCTTGAAGAAGGAAAGCGCCTTATTGAGAAAGGTGAGCTTTATGGGGTATTAATGCTCCCAAAGGGCTTGGAAAATGGTGTATATTCTGGAAATCCTAAAAAGATAGTGCTTTTTTATTCCAATCTTAATTTAAGCGCAGGAAGTGGCATTAGTGTTTCTATACTTACTACTATAAAAACAATGTCGGCAGGAATAAATATGCAGAAACGTATCTCTCATAAAGAAACATTGGAGCAGGCATTTCAGAATATACAACCCATCAGACTCGACAAACATGCTCTTTACAATCCTTTTATAAACTACGCTTACTATCTTGCAACAGCCTTATTTCCAACAATGCTATTAATGTTTATTTTGGGAACAACAATATATATAGTAGGGAGCGAATTGAAATATCGTACTGCCGAGGAGTGGTATGCTACTGCTGATAAGAGTGTATTGGTAGCTGTATCGGCAAAACTATTGCCTTATACAATCATATTCCTTATTGAAGTTATATTTATGAATGCCCTAATTTTCTATCAGTTAGGTGCGCCACAAAATGGAAATTTCTTTGTATTACTCTTCTCTGAGGGGCTTTTTGTTATTGCATATCAAGCTATGGGAGTTTTTCTTATTTCTGTATTGCCAAATATGAGGCTGGCATTAAGTTTAGGTGCGGCATATGCATCATTAGCATTTTCGTTTGCAGGATTAACATTTCCTATTATTGCAATGCATCCTTCTATGCAAGGGTTTGCACATATTTTTCCCTTAACTCATTATATGAATATATATATAAATGAGGCCATGAAAGGCATTGAAGTTATATACTCTCTTCCTTCATTTGCTTGGTTAATAGTATTTATTATTCTCCCTTTCTTATTAATACCAAGGCTTAGAGCATTTATGACAAAAGATAAATACTGGGGAGCTAGTTAGTTATAGCATATATTTAATAAATTGCAAATTATAAATACAAAAATAAATTTTAAGGATTGAATTGGATAAACAACATATTGAATTGGATAAATAACTTTGTTATCGTATGGTTTAATGAATATAAAGTTATTTTTAAGGATACTGGAGTTATAACACTATTTATAATTGCCATATTTATATATCCGTTAATATATTCATTTGCATATAATAATGAATTAGCAAAAGATATACCTATAGCAATAGTAGATCAAGATAATAGCGAGTTGAGTAGGAAATTGATAACTATGATAGACGCTAGTGATGAGGTGAAAATCACCTTTGTTACGCCAAATTTCCAAGAAGCAAAAATAAAATTCAAAAAATCCAATATCCACGGAATCATACATATTCCTAAAGACTTTGACAATAAAATCCTTGGTTTTGAAACGGCAGTAGTATCCGTTTATGCTGACGCTAGTTATATGATTATATATAAGCAAATAGTAACTGCAGCAACCTATTCTGTGGGCACGATGAGTGCCGGAGTGGAGATTATTAGGCGTACTGCAAAAGGAGATATCATTGAAGAGGCAATGCTTGAACGCGACCCACTTCCAATAGAATCTTATGCTCTATATAATCCAAAGGGTGGGTATGCTACCTACGTAATGCCTGCGGTATTTATTATGATTCTACAACAAACCCTTTTTTTAGGAATTGGGTTATTGGGGGGCACTTTCAAAGAAAAAGGTTATGATAAATTACTTATTCCTATAGGGCTAAAAAAAGGTGGTACTACATCAATCGTTTTTGGGAAAAGCCTTGCTTATTTCAGTATTTATATATTAAATACTGCTTATGTGGTAGTTATTGTTTCTCGTATGTTCAGCCTCCCTATGCGGGGTAGTTTCGTTGATGTATTTATTTTTCTTATTCCTTTTATTTTTGCTGCAATATATTTGGGACAAACCATTGCATCTTTTTTCAAAAAAAGAGAACATGCATTGATGGCTCTACTTTTTACAAGCATTCCCATTGTATTTCTTTCGGGCTTCTCGTGGCCAATTGATGCAATGCCTAGATGGCAAGTATGGATATCACAATTATTTCCTAGCACACCAGGCATAAAAGGTTACTTAGCTATTACTATGCGTGGAGCACACTTTAGCGACGTTTTTTATAACTGGATGCATATATGGGCTTTGCTTATTATTTACTTCATTAGCGCAAACCTGCTTATAAAAAAACTATTTAAAAAAATACATAATACAGAGATTGATAATATAGCTAAGATAGTAAGCAAAAAAGATAGCGAAACCGTTGCATAATCCAGTATCATAAGTAATGAGTAACAAATAATGTCGTGAAATTATTTTATGAAAACAAAAAAATCTTCCGACCAAATTGCTTGAAAATCTATTTAAAAAAAGGACTTATTGCTATGGCTATTTGGCAACCTCCTTTTCCTAAGGAGGACCTAACACCAAATTTGAATCAAACCTACCGATACAAATTGTTTATAAATCACGTATTATGCGTTAAAATTTATTTCCGTAGCGTTGGCTATTCAAAGGATTTTTGCCTTGAATACAAGAAATATATTCCAATTTATTTATCAGCAGATTTGAATCATAATTGGTATAACAAAACAATTATCAAACCATTAAATAATTCTACAATAAATAATCCCTATTACTTAAAAAGCAAAAAACCTCTAAATCGTATGATTTAAAGGTTTTTTATTTTATCCAAAATATCTTTTATCAGATATTGTGCTACATAGCATCAGCACCACTAACAATTTCAATAATTTCGTTAGTAATAGCCGTTTGACGAGCTTTATTATAAGTAAGTTTAAGGTCTTTCACAAGAGCATCGGCATTATCAGTTGCTAGATGCATTGCCGTCATACGAGCACCGTGCTCAGAAGCCAATGAATCTAATAAAGCTTTATAGAACTGTGTTTTTAAAGTCTTAGGAATAAGTTCACCAATGATAACCTCACTTGAAGGCTCCATGATATAATCCTTATTTGACTCCCCATCAGCAGCTTTGTCTATTATAGGTAAGAATTGCTCATTATTCAACTTTTGAGTTGCAGCATTTACAAACTCATTGTAAACAAGGTTAATTCTATCGTAATTACCCTCTTTAAACATTTCAAGGATTGATTCGGCGATAGGAATTACATTTTCCCATGATAAATCATCCCATATTTCGTCATGAGAGGCAATAACATTATACCCATGCTTTTTGAAGTGTTCTGAAACTTTTTTACCAACGGTAAAGAAATGAACATTCTTTTTTGCATGCTGATTTTTATATTCAGTATCAAGCAATAAGTTACATCTCTTAATAACGTTAGCATTAAAAGCACCACAAAGGCCACGATTAGAGGAAATAGGTATTAAAAGAACCTTTTGCTCATCACGTTGCTCGCCGTAAACATTATCCTCATTAGAGTTTCCAGAACTAATATCTTGAAGAATTTCTCCAAGTTTCTCAGCATATGGACGCATAGTTGTAATTGCATCCTGTGCGCGCTTAAGCTTTGAAGCAGCAACAAGTTTCATAGCACTTGTAATCTGCTTGGTAGACTCTACCGAGGTAATTCGAATTCGTATTTCTTTAAGATTTGCCATTATGACATTTATATAATATTCGAAAAAGAAGAAAGTTAGAAGATAGTAGGCAATTTATAACCTACTATCTTCAACCATATCTTAATAATTTTTGCTAATCTTAGCAGCTAATTCAGTCATGATTTTTTGAGCTTCAGCAGTATATTTACCTGTAGCCAACTCTGATAATGTATCAGCATAATTATCATGCATAGCCTTAATATATTCTGCTTCAAAATCAGAAACTCTATTTACTGGAACCTTATTCATAAGTCCTTTAGTACCACAGAAAATAATAGCAACTTGCTCTTCCACGCGGAAAGGAGTATGAAGATTTTGAATAAGCATTTTCACATTACGCTCACCTTTATCAAGTACTGCTTTAGTAGCAGCATCAAGGTCAGATCCAAATTTAGAGAAAGCCTCTAACTCACGGTACTGAGCTTGATCAAGCTTAAGAGTACCAGCTACTTTCTTCATAGATTTTATTTGCGCATTACCACCTACTCGCGATACAGAAACTCCAACATTAATTGCTGGGCGAATACCTGCATTAAATAGATTCGTTTCTAAGAATATCTGACCATCAGTAATAGAAATTACATTGGTAGGAATATATGCAGAAACGTCGCCTGCCTGAGTTTCAATAATTGGAAGAGCCGTTAATGAACCACCACCTTTTACTTTATCCTTAAGAGAATCTGGAAGGTCGTTCATATTCTTTGCTACCTCATCAGAAGCAATGATACGAGCAGCACGCTCCAATAATCTTGAGTGAAGATAAAATACATCACCAGGATAAGCCTCACGCCCCGGAGGACGGCGAAGAAGTAATGAAACCTCACGGTAAGCTACAGCTTGCTTCGATAAATCATCATAAACCACAAGTGCAGCACGTCCAGTATCTCGGAAGAACTCACCAATTGCAGCCCCTGCTAATGGAGCATAAAACTGCATTGCAGCAGGATCAGATGCTGTAGCCATAACAATAGTTGTATAAGCAATAGCACCTGTTTCTTCAAGCACCTTAGCAATATTTGCTACCGTAGAGCCTTTCTGCCCAATAGCAACATAAATACAATAAACAGGTTCCCCTTTATCGTAAAACTCTTTTTGATTAATAATCGCATCAAGAGCAATAGTTGATTTACCCGTTTGGCGGTCACCAATGATAAGCTCACGCTGGCCTCTTCCGATAGGAATCATAGCATCTACAGCTTTGATACCTGTTTGAAGTGGCTGATCTACAGGCTGACGAAAGATTACCCCTGGAGCTTTACGCTCTATAGGCATTTCAAAAGTCTCACCTTCAATTGCACCTTTACCATCAATTGGCTCACCAAGAGCATTAACTACACGGCCAAGCATTCCTTCTCCTACATTAATAGAAGAAATTCTACCAGTACGTTTCACTGTATCACCCTCTTGAATTTTGTCGGAAGCACCAAGAAGTACAATTCCAACATTATCTTGCTCAAGGTTTAGAGCGATACCCATTACATTAGCTTTATCGAATTTGATAAGCTCACCTGATTGTGCATTAGTAAGACCATACACACGGGCGATACCATCACCAACTTCTATAACACTTCCTACCTCTTCAAGCTCTGTTTCGCTCTGGAAACCCGAAAGTTGTTGTTTTAATATTGCCGATACTTCAGCTGGTTTAATGTCTGCCATACCTTTATTGATATTTATTATTCGTTAATTTATTCTTTTCTATTTACATTCTTTGGGTCAACACTTCTTTTACTTTGCTAAGCTGAGATTTCAAGCTAGCATCATAAAGCATATCTTCCATTTTCAATACAAAACCACCAATAAGGTCTTCTTGTATATGTTGTTTAATTTCAATACTTTTCTTTGTTTCCTTAGCTATTTTATCAGAAATTCTTGCTTTCATTTCATCTGATATTTCAACAGCAGAATACAAATCAACTTTCATTAGTCCAATTGATTCGTTATACATCTTGATAAACTCATCAGACATACTAGGAATAATTTGCTCTCTACGGCTTTCAGAAATAATATTAAGCATCTTCATTGTTGTTTCGCTAATATTATCCTTTAAAACTGCAGAAATTATTTCCTTCTTCTTTTGGATTTTAAGAATAGGGCTTTCAAGCACTTTCACAAAATCTTTTGATACCTGACAAAGCTCATGGATATAATCCATATCTATTTTTACACTTTCCAAAGAATTTTGCTCCTTAGAAAAATCAAAAAGTGCTTTAGAGTATCGTTTTGCTATTTTTGAGTAACTCATAAACCTTAGTTAAAATTTAGGTTTGCTAATTGCTTTTCCACTAATTTATTTTGTTCAGCCTTATTACTAAGTTCAGCTTTAAGAACCTTTTCAGCTATATCGATAGAAAGCTCTGCAACCTGAGTTTTGATTTCAGTAAGAGCCGTTCGTTTCTCATTTTCGATATTTACTCTCGCAGCCTCTACAATACGATCGGCTTCGCTTTGAGCTTTATCTTTAGCTTCATTAATAATTTGGTCTTTTGTAGCTTTTGCATCACTAAGAATAGCATCTCGCTCCTGACGAGCAACAACCAATAGTTTCTCATTATCAGCTTGCAATTGCTTCATTTCAGCTTTGGTTTGTTTAGCCATTGCTAGTGATGAAGATATATCTTGCTCACGTTCTTTCAAAGAATCCATAATAGGCTTCCACGCAAATTTCTTAAGTAATATTAAAAGTAGTGAAAACACTAAGGTCATCCAAAAGACAAGACCTATACCTGGCATTATTAATTCCATAATACTTTATTTATATATTGTATTCTATTTATTCAATAATAAAATTATAAGCCTTCCTCAACCAACCGTTGAGGAAGAACTTATAAGTTTGGGAGTTTCCCTTACAATACTACAATCAAAAGACTGATTACAATTGCAAAGAAAGCAACACCTTCTACTAGAGCTGCAGCAACAATCATGTTTGCACGGATATCTCCAGCAGCTTCTGGCTGACGAGCAATACCTTCTACTGCTTTTCCACCAATGCCACCAATACCAATACCAGCTCCAATAGCTGCTAAACCTGCTCCAACGCCTGCGCCTAGCTTAGCTAGTCCAACGTTTAATAAAATTGCTAATAACATAAAAAAAATGTTTATCTCGATTTCACTCGAGGGTTGTAAAATAAAAAAATACTCAAATTAATGTTCTTCCTCCATGGCCATTCCGAAATACAATGCCGAAAGCAATGTAAATACATAGGCTTGGATAAAAGCTACTAATATCTCTAATAAACTAAGGAAAAGTGCAAAGCCAGCAGATACGATAGAAACACCATAACCTGCAACTGGACTAATTTCTCCAAAGATAAATATCATACTCATAAAACCTAAGATCACAATATGACCCGCAGTAATGTTTGCAAACAAACGTACCATTAATACAAATGGCTTAGTAAAAACGCCCATAATCTCTACCAAAGGCATCAATGGTAGCGGAAATTTCAACCACCAAGGTACACCTGGCATATTGAAAATATGAATCCAATAATTCTTATTAGCACTTGCTGTAGTAATTACGAAAGTAAAAAGCGCCAAAACTAATGTTACGGAAATGTTTCCTGTAAGATTAGCTCCTCCAGGAAGGATAGGAACTAGCCCCATTAAGTTATTAATAAGAATAAAAAAGAAAATAGTAAGTAAGTAAGGCATATACTTTTCGTACTTAGGGCCTATTGAATCTTTTGCTATATCGTCGCGAACAAATAATATAATTGGTTCTAAAAAATTTTGAATTCCTTTTGGCGCTTCACCTTTTCTCTTTTTGTATGTTTTAGCAATATTTACAAAAAGAAAGAAAATAAGAAATGCACTTACAAAAAGAGCTGTTACATTTTTTGTGATAGAGAAATCGTAAATTGCAGCTTCTTTAGCATCCTCTTGATGCTCTTCTGCTTCTGCAAGTTCTGAATTATGCTCTATATATGATTCTCTAACAATTTTTCCTTTAAGAAGTTTATAACCATCATAGGCAGCATGACCATGCTCAAATCTTGATGACATAAAGAAGTGTAAACCACTGCCATCAGTATCGTATATGATTATAGGAAGAGGAACAGAAATGGCATGATCGCCAACATCCATAATGTGCCAACTATGAGCGTCAAGCACGTGATTAAAAATCATTTCACCAGCATTAAACTTCTTCTTTTGAGAATGCTCAGCCTGATGCTCTGTTGAGTGAGAATCATCAGTTGCAAAAGCTACCGATGCTCCGAAAAGAAATACAGCTATTAGAACTGTTGTTAAAACGGAAGAAAAACCTCCCCAAAACTTGTTAATAATCATATTATTTGCTTCTGATCGTTTCTAATTTTAATGGGCGCAAAAGTAATGATAATTTTTACATTATCTAAATAAAAAAACGTATAAAAATAATATACCACCTCAATATAGAATTTAATGACGCAACTACTTACTGTTTATGTACTTATCCAAGACCCTCAAACTCTCTGTATTATATATTTTTAAAAAAATATGAAATTGAAACTAGCATTTCTAAATAACGATTAAATCCTTAAAATATTAATAGTCTTTAGGTATTATTCCTACCTTTGCTTTTTTAAAAACCAAAACACAAATATTATGTTTAACAAACAAGTTTATACAGACCGCAGAGCTCGGTTACATAAGTCAATGGATAAGGGAATAGTACTTATTTTAGGCAATAATGAGGCTCCTATGAACTACCCTGATAATACATACCATTATCGTCAAGATTCTACTTTCTTATATTTTTTCGGTATTGACCATGCTGGTTTTGCAGGAGTTTTAGATTTGGATGCTAATAAAGACATCATTTTTTCCAACGATGTAAGTATGGGCGATATAATATGGATGGGCCCTCAGCCGGCAGTAAAAGACCAAGCTGCTGAAGTTGGAGTTACTGAAACAAAACCTTTTGATTCGTTATTTGCATATATTAAAGATGCCGTTACAAAAGGGCGTAAGATACACTTTACACCACCATATCGTGCTGAAAACATGATGTTGATTGAAGAATTAACAGGTATAAGAGCAAAAGATGCAAAAGCAGCAGCTTCTGTAGAATTGATTTATGCTATTGTAGCTCTTCGAAATATTAAAGACAAATACGAGATTGCACATCTTGATGAGATAATGGCTATTGGATACGAAATGCATACAACAGCAATGCGCATGGCTATTGATGGAGCTCATGAACAGCAAATTACTGGCGCTGTTGAGGCGGTTGCTCTTCGCAATGGAGGACATGTTTCTTTCCCTATCATTTTATCCAAAAGAGGTGAAACATTACACAATCACAACCATAATAATGTACTAAAAACAAACGATTTGCTATTGGTAGATTGTGGTTTCGAGTCGCCAATGCGTTATGCTACTGACAATACCCGTGTAAGCCCTGTTGATGGTACATTTACCACAAAACAACAAGAAATATACGAGATTGTACTTGCCGCAAATAATAATGTAAATGCACAAACTAAAGCAGGAATCCTATACCGCGATATGCACTTTGTTGCAGCAAAAACGCTTGCTCAAGGGCTAAAAGATCTTGGCATTATGAAAGGTAATGTGGATGAGGCTGTAGCAGCTGGAGCCCATGCTTTATTCCAACCTCATGGACTTGGCCATATGATGGGACTTGATGTGCACGATATGGAAGATTATGGTGAGGATTATGTTGGCTATGGCAAAGATATGAAGCGTAGCACACAGTTCGGATTATCAGGTCTTCGCCTTGCTCGTAAATTAGAAGTTGGCAATGTATTCACTAATGAGCCTGGCTGCTATTTTATACCTGCACTTATTGATAAGTGGAAAGCTGAAGGAATAAATAAGGACTTTATCAACTTCGATAAATTAGATTCTTACCGCGATTTTGGCGGCATTCGTTTAGAAGATGATTTAATTATCACCGAAGAAGGATGTAGAATAATGGGTGATAAGAGAATTCCTATTACTATTGACGAAATTGCAAATACTGTAGGTAAATAGTACTCAGTAGGCGGGTATGTAACTGACGACTATATACTGACGACTATATACACTATACTATAAGCAATATACAGAGAATCGAAAAACGCCGAATATTATGAAAACAATAGTTT
This sequence comes from Bacteroidales bacterium, assembly GCA_023145955.1. Lineage (GTDB taxonomy): Bacteria > Bacteroidota > Bacteroidia > Bacteroidales > UBA1556 > UBA6267. The sequence continues at coordinate 1,045 of JAGLDA010000135.1, read as the reverse complement.
CTATTTGGGAGTGGATATTAGCTTCAACCATTATATTTATTTATTTTATATGGTTTTTTATTGTTGCTATTATATGGCCACATAAAACTTATATTAAATGGGTTAGAAAAAATCTTGAAAGGTTTTTTAAAATAATGCGTATTGACATAACAGTAGTTGGTGCAGAAAACATTGATTATGAAGGCACCCAAATATTTATGCCCAATCATGTAAGTATGTTTGATATACCGCTTGTACTAGGATTTATTCCTGTAAATTTTTGGGGCATACAAGCTGCTAGTCATTTTAAGGTGCCATTATATGGCTGGGTACTTAAGCAATATGGCAATATTCCTATTGACAGATCTAGTATCCGAGCATCATATCGTACAATGATGGACGTGGTAGAAGAAATAAAAGGAGGGAAAAATATACTTATTCTTCCTGAAGGAACTCGCACTAAAACACCTAAAATGGGTGATTTCAAGAAACTTCCTTTTAATATGGCTAAGAAAGCTGGAGTGGCAATAACACCAATGGCTTTTGTTGGCCTATTCGATATAAATAATACTTTATCGAAACATATTGTTCCTGGCAAAATGAAGGTTGTTTTTGGCAAGCAAATTGATGCCGAAACAGTTAAGCGATTGAATGAAAATGAACTTAGAGATTTAACAAAAAGTAAAATTCAAGAGCTTATAGATAATAATTAGAAAATAAAAATTAGATATATGAATAAATCTATCACAATAATTATTTCCATAGTGTTTTTAGCATTATATACTCAAATTAACGCTCAAAGAAATTGTGGCACAACAAATTATCTGAATTATAAGCTTAGTGAAAACCCTATGCTTAAACAAAAGATGAACCATATAGAAAAGGAAATTAATTATTGGATAAGTAATTCTAAAAGAACTACTGAAGAAATCATTTATATCCCTATTGTTTTTCATGTATTATACAATAACAGCACTACAAACATTAGCGATGCGCAAATATACTCTCAGATTGATATCCTTAATGATGATTATTCTAGAAATAACGCTGACACAATAAATACTCC
>JAGLDA010000134.1 GCA_023145955.1 Bacteroidales bacterium | reverse complement strand
CACTTGCAGGAGCTGAAGATCAATCACCTAGCATGACAACCAATGATATGGTAAAAATGATTGAACAGGTTGGTCGTAAAGCTGTTGAAAGAGATTCTGTTTATAATATTATTGAAGAATTTTAAGGGTTTCGTGTTTGTTGTTTGGTGTTTCTTATTCAACAATAACAACAAACAAGGAACAATTATTACTATATGATAATATTAATATATCTGTCCAATTTTTTATAAATATTGAACAGGTGCATAAAAAACTATCAAAAACTGGACAAATATTGGCTATCTGTCCAGTTTTTACTATTTATTGAACACTTTCTCGATTTTATTATACTATTTTTTACAAACAAAGCACCATCATCTTTTAGTTTAATAGTAGCAATACCTTCCACTGCATTTGATTGTGCAGAAAAATATTTTTAAAATAAAATATACTTATTAGGATTCTGTAAAACAAAAACCTCCCAAAAATAATGTTTTAGGAGGTCTAGTTATATTTGATAGTAATAGTTTAGTTTTATTATTTAAAAGCGATATGCTACATATAATAAAACTGAAGTATTTGATAAACCATAATTAAAACCTGAAATATCACTTTCAATCTCTTCTAACTTATTATTTACATAACGTTTTTCCACAGTTACTCCTTTAGAATAAACAAAGCTCGGTAACATCTCGGCCCCTAAAACAATCTTATCGTTAATAACATAATCAAAGCCAAATACAAGATTAACACCAAAATTATATATTATTCTTTTTTGCGCTGCACTATTAACATATTGAGATGTAGCATATCTAAATAATAAATCAGTTCCGTATCTAAAATCAAAATTATCGACAATATTTTTTCGAAACTCTTTACCAACTCTAATATCAAAACTAATATCATTACGCCAGTCAGTCACGCTATCTCTTTTATAATTCATTTGATTCCCAGAAAGCATTAACGTATTAAACCTCCACATAGATTTATTGGTTCCAATCTTAAATGCCATTCCAAAATTATTAAAATCATTAAAAATTAATCCAATTTCTTTTTGTTTTACTGTCTCTTGAGCAATTAAAAAACAAGACATGGAAATACCCAATAGTACTAATAGTAACTTTTTCATTTTTTGTATTTTATTAATTATAATAAATTTTAGCTGTGCATTAATTAAAACAACTTCCATGCCATAAAAAAAGTTAACGGTTTAAGAAACATTATACGTCTTTACTCATACATTAATAAGAATCCAAAAAATACTATACCAGTATTTTTTAGTCTAATTAAATTAACTTTAGGATAATAAAATATTTAAGAGTACCAATATTCATCTAATACTGCAATAGTCTTAATACTATATTCTCCGGAATATCCAATTATTTTTTGTTATTGTATCTTCAATAATTTGAATATTTTTAAGCGCTATATCTTACCTTTTGTATATTTAATTCTCAAACCCATTTGGTCAATAATCTCAGTAATCAATGCAACAATAATCAGGCTATATAAAACAAAAAAGCCTCTAAAACAAATGTTTTAGAGGCTTTCAATATATTTTAATTGTTACTAATCTTTAGCAACTCTCTCTAGCCATTTTACCATAAATAACATCATAAACATCGACATTGCTGTAGCTCCAACAAAAACTGTCCATGTCATCCAAATAGGAATAGACTCATAAAGGATAGCACCAATAAATAATAATTGATTACCTACAGCTGTAGCACCTAACCACATACCTTGCATAAGGCCTTGGTATTGAGGTGGAGCAACTTTAGAAACAAATGAGATACCTAATGGGCTAATAAATAGCTCAGCAACAGTAAGAACAAAGTAAGTTCCTAGAAGTAAGAAAGGTGTAACTTTTAAAGCTTGATCAAGTGGTGTTCCTCCAACCTTAGGGCTAATCTCACTAAATAAAGGAAGGTCCATAGAGCCCATAGTCATAATAACAAAACCTAAAGAAGCAATTCCCATACCTATGGCAATTTTCTTAGGAGTAGAAGGCTCAATGCCTCTATTACGCAACCAGCCAAATAGCCCTACAATAATAGGAGTTAAGAAAACTACAAAGAAAGGGTTTATTGACTGAAACAGTTCAGCACCCTGGATTTGAGTACCAAATATATTAACCGACATTATTGAAAGGTCAGTATAATCTTTCGCAAAGAAAGTAAGTGTAAGACCATTTTGATGGAAAGAAAACCAGAAGAAAATCACAACGCCAAATACAGCAAATAAAGCATACATACGTTGCTTAACTTCTTTAATATCCATCATAGTAACTTCGCCTTTAGCCGCAGCTTCAGCGCGTTCAGAACTACTTTGAGGATTAGGGAAAGATTTCTTATTCATTATCCATACAAGGAAAGAAATAGCCATCGCGCCAATTGCAACTGCAAACGCATAATGGAATCCTGTAACAAATACATTTAAATATGTATCAGCAAAAACACCTAAATCAGCAACCGGTTGCCCGCTGAGAGTAGCAGTATCGGCCATTTTTTGAAAAGACTGAGTAGCCGCTTCAGAAATAGTTCCATCGTTATAAGCATGGCAAAGCTCAGGAAGATCGGCATTATAACCAAATCCATTATCACCTAACCACCAGTTACGAACACCAACAGCTGTAAAAGGAGCGAAAATTGCACCCACATTTATAAACATATAGAATAAAGAGAATCCTGAATCACGCATAGCGGTATACTTAGGATTATCATACATTTGACCAACTAAAGCCTGTAGGTTTCCTTTAAAAAGTCCATTACCAAAGGCAATTGTAAATAGTGATACAATTGTCATAATAAGTAAGAAACTTCTATTATCAGAAGTTACAGCTGATGGAATAGACATCATAACATAACCTAACGACATAACAATAAGTCCTGTCATTATTGTACCTTTATATTTTCCAGTACGGTCAGCAATAATACCACCAACAAGTGATAAAACATAAATTAAAGCATAAAAAGTTGAATAGATATAACCAGAGTCTTCTCCGTTTAACCCAAACTTAGCTTGTAAAAATAAGACTAAAATAGCCATCATTGTGTAAAAGCCGAATCGCTCACCCATATTAGCTAGGGCAGCAGCAATCAGTCCTTTAGGATGTCCTTTAAACATAGTGTATAGTATTGATTAATAAATAATTTGAATATTTGTTTATCTTTTGATAGCCCGCAAAAATATAAAAAAAAGGCATAGCTCTTAAGTATTATTTTATAGCCATACAATATATGATAATAAATAAATATTTAATCATTACTAAAAGTAGCATATCACATAAAAAATTCAACAAATCATTACTGATTACATCAGTAAAAACTCTATTTTCGTAAAAATTATACAAATGGCACAGAAAAATAAACTAGCAGCATTTATAAGCTTAATCTCTCTATTTTTTGTTTGGGGATTTATTACTGTTATGAATGATATTCTTGTAAATACTTTTGAAGGAATTTTTGACTTAACCGCTACAGATAGAGCACTTGTACAAATGGCTTTCTTTGGGGCTTTCTTTATAATTTCACTTATATACTTCCTTATTAGCTCCATAAGTGGCAAAGATCCTATAAATAGAATTGGCTATGGAAATGGAATGATTATCAGCCTTATTGTAACAGCAATAGGCAGCTTAAGTTTCTATTTTGCAGCAGAATTAAACTCCTATGGAGCATTTCTTACAGCATTATTTATTTTGGCAACAGGAGTAACCCTTTTGCAAATATCAGCAAATCCTTATGTGGCAATTATTGGCAAGCCCGAAACTGCCTCCAGTAGGCTAAACCTTGCTCAAGGATTCAACTCTTTAGGTACTACCATTGGACCAATAATTGGGACAATTCTAATTTACCAAGTTTTTTCTGATGGACAACAAACCATCGAATCCGTTAGCAAAACTTACCTGCTTTATGGAGTAGTATTTATCGTTATGGCTATTATTGTAAAACTGGTAAAAATGCCAGATTTCAAGAATACCACAACCATTAAACCTGGATTAGGAGTTCTTAAAAATCGCCATTTGCTATTTGGAATTTTCGCCATTTTCTTTTATGTAGGAGCAGAAGTTTCTGTGGGCACATGGATAGTTAGTTTCCTAAAAAGTGATAGCATTATGGGCATGAGCGAAAGTAAAGCGAGCTATTTTCTATCTTACTTTTGGGGCGGTTTAATGATTGGAAGGCTTATGGCTTCGCAAGCATTGAATAAAGATATTCCCATTGTAAAAAAATATGTTGGAATGATAGCTACGGCTATAGGGTTATTTGGCTTTATTTATATTGCAACTTCCATAAAAATGAATGCTGGCGAGTTTTCTTTTGAGCCACTAGCCTTTTCCGAAGTATACTTATACTTAGTGTATATTTTAATAAGTATTGTTGCTTTTGCAATAAGTGGAAGCAATAGCGCCCGAACATTAGTAATATTTTCTATTATAAACATTATGCTATTAACAACAGCAATATTTACCACAGGACATATTGCAATGTGGTCAATCCTTGGTGCTGGTTTATTTTTCTCAATAGGATGGTCAAATATTTTCACTCTTGCAATTCGTGATTTGGGAGAATATACAAGCCAAGGCTCATCATTATTAGTAATGGCAATAGTTGGAGGTGCTGCATTACCTTGGATTCAGAGTCATATTATTGAGTCCCATGATATTCAAACTTCATTTATTATTCCAATTTTGGCATTAGCATATTTAGTATTTTACGGAATAAACGGACATAAGAAATCAAAACAATAACAGAAACTACAAAAATTCATCTTCCATGAGAACAACTCTAATATACAAATTATTAGCTCTTTTTATTATTACAATATTAGCGACATCTTGTAATCAACCGAAAAATAATAAAAGTCTTATCCAATACGTAAATCCATTTATCGGTACTGGCGGTCATGGGCATACATACCCTGGCGCAACTTCGCCTTTTGGCATGGTGCAACTTAGCCCCGATACTCGCCTCGAAGGTTGGGATGGATGCTCTGGTTATCATTATAGTGATTCTGTAATTTATGGTTTCTCCCATACTCACCTAAGTGGCACGGGAGTTTCTGACTATGGCGACTTGCTTCTTATGCCTATTATTGGTGAAGTTAATTATGATAATATAGATTACTCCTCCCCTTTTTCACATAAAAATGAGGTTGCTGAAGCTGGTTACTATAAAGTGCTATTGGATAAGTATAAAATTAAGGTGGAACTAACAACTACTCCACATACTGGAATGCACAAATACTATTTTCCTACAAAAGCTGGGAATAAAGTAATTATAGATCTTAAGCACCGCGATTTGGTTAAAGATGCATATATTCACGTAGTAAATGATAGAACAATAGAAGGCTATAGAGTATCGCAAGCATGGGCTGATGAGCAACATATATACTTTTATATGGAATTTTCTCAGCCTTTTGAACTGTTTGAAATATCGACAAACGATAGTGTATTTATTGCTGATACTTATAAGGGTAAATCTATAATAAGTTCTGTACATTTCAATAATTTAGAAAATAATGAGCTTTTGGTTAAAGTTGGAATTTCTGCCGTGGATATTGCTGGAGCAAAGAAAAATCTAATTACAGAGAATATTTCTTGGGATTTTGATACATTCAGAATTAAAAATCAAGGAAATTGGGAGCATGAATTATCAAAAATTAAAATTGAAGATAGCAATGAAGACCGAAAAACTATATTCTATACAGCTTTATATCATAACCTAATTGTTCCAAATTTATTCTCAGATGTGGATGGCAGATATAGAGGTATGGATATGGAAATTCATAAAAGCAAGCATAAACAATATACCATATTTTCGCTTTGGGATACTTACCGTGCCACTCACCCACTTTATACAATAATAGAAACAAAACGTACAGAAGATTTTATTAATACATTTAAAAATCAGTATGATGATGGGGAAATTCTTCCTATTTGGGAGCTTGCTGGAAATTATACAGGCTGTATGATTGGCTACCATTCAATTCCTGTAATTGTGGATGCGTATTTTAAAGGTTTAACAGATATTCCTGCCGATACATTACTAAAAATGGTACTAACAAGCGCTAATGCCAATCAGCATGGCTTAGAGGCCTATCGTAATAATGGGTATATATCCATTGCTGATGATGGAGAGAGTATTTCTAAAACATTGGAATACGCTTATGACGATTGGTGTATTGCGCAATTGGCAAAGGATGCAGGGCGAGATAGTACTTATAAAATCTTTATTAGGCGTTCTCAATCTTATAAAAATATCTTGGATCCAAACTCTGGATTTATGCGCCCAAAATTGGAGCAAATATGGAAGGAGCCTTTCGACCCTTCGGAAGTAGATTTCAATTTCACCGAAGCCAACTCTTGGCAATACAGTTTTTATGTTCCACAGGATATTTATAGCATGCAAGATTTAATGGGTGGCAAAGAAAAATTCGAGAAGCAGTTGGACGATTTATTCACAGCATCAACAGTAACAACTGGTCGCCAACAATCAGATATTACAGGATTAATTGGTCAATACGCCCATGGTAATGAGCCTAGCCATCATATGGCATATTTATATAATTATGTAAATAAATCAGCTAAAACACAGGACTATTTACAGCAAATTTATGATGAAATGTATTCCAATAAACCCAATGGACTAAGTGGTAATGAGGATTGCGGACAAATGTCGGCATGGTACGTTTTATCCACTATGGGATTTTATCCTGTAAATCCTGCCAATGGTGAGTTTGTTTTTGGAAAACCACTTTTTGATAATGTGAAACTTAATTTGGAAAATGGGAATATCTTTGAAATTATAAAATCTGGCGATAAAGGTGACAAAGCTTATGTAAATGCTATTAAACTTAATGGCAATACTTATTCAAAAGCATATATCAAATACTCAGATATAATGAGTGGCGGCACACTAGAGTTTATTATGAAGAAAAATGAAGCAATTATATTTGATAATAGTGCTTTACCAAATTCTAGAATTACTGACAATATTATTCTATCATTGCCCTCAATTATTGGTGCAAAACGCTCATTTAGCGATAGTACATTAATAACAATGGATGCTGAAAGAGGCTCTATTATTTTTATGGACATCAATAATAAAGGAAAACTAAAATATAGTGAGCCATTTTACATTTACGAAACTAGTAAAATAGTAATGTGGGCTGAGAATGGAAATAATAGTAGCAAAAAAATAGAGTCAAATCTATATTGTGTTCCTAAAGGTATGAGTGTAGAAATGAAAACTAAATGGCACACACAATATCCTGCTGGTGAAAAAATAGCACTTATTGATGGTATCATTGGTGGTGCTAATTTCCGAAACGGATCGTGGCAAGGGTACCAATGGGATGATGTGGAAGGAATTGTGGATTTGGGAAAACTTAAGACGGTAAATGAAATAAGTATGAATTTCATACAAGATAGCCGCTCATGGATATTTATGCCCAATTATGTTGAATATTATGGCTCTATAGATGGAAAGGATTTTACATTATTAGGCAAAATAGATAATAACGTTCCTAAAATGGAAATGACTATCAGCATAAAAACTTTCAGACTAAATATTAAAGCACATAAATATAGATATATAAAATTCTTTGCCAAGAATCATAATATCTGCCCCAAAGGGCATTTTGCCGAAGGTGGAAGGGGATATGTATTTATTGATGAAATTATTATTGAGTAAATTATTAGAATATTTCACCCTGTTGGGCAAGGAGCATTTTATTCAAAAAAACTTATCTGCAAACACAAGCAATACGTTTATACCTCACAAAACATTTTAAATATCTTTTTTGTATGTTATATCATACAAATATACTATATTTGCAAAATATGTAAGGTATAAAAGTAGATTATGAAAAAACGAGATTTATATATTGATGCAATTAAACCTTTTATTGGAAAGGATTTAATAAAGGTGCTAACAGGTCAAAGGCGTGTTGGTAAAAGCATGGTTCTAAAATTATTAATAGAAGAGATTAAGAAATTAGATTCTTCGGCAAATATTATATTTATTGATAAGGAGGATTACGCTTTTGATGGCCTAAAAACCGATAAAGAGCTGAATCAATATATCGAAACTAATGCAAAACCAAAGAACAACTATCTTTTTATTGATGAAGTACAGGAGATTGAAGGATTTGAATTGATATTACGAAGTTATAATAAAAAGAATAATTTCGATATATACTGCACTGGCAGTAATGCGCAGATATTTTCTAGCGAATTGGCAACATACCTATCTGGCAGGCAAATTATTTTCCATATTGGAAGTCTTAATTTTCAAGAGTTTTGTGTATTTCACAATTTGGACAATAATCAAGAAAGCCTATTGAAATATATTAAATATGGTGGTTTGCCCTATTTAATTCATTTGCCTGATGATGATGCAGTCCGTTTTGAATATTTGAACAATATATTTGCAACAATACTAATGCGCGATGTGGTAAATAGGCATCAGATAAGAGACCCACGATTTTTAAATGATTTACTAAAGTTTATTGCTGATAATATTGGAAGTATATTTTCGGCACACAAAATTGCCAAATACTTAAAATCGCAGCAAATAAGCAAAAACGTTTCACTAATACTCAACTACCTAAGCTATATTGAAGATGCATATTTTATTAATAAGGTAAAAAGGCTTGATATTCAAGGAAAGAAGCACTTTGAAGTTGGCGAAAAATATTATTTTGAAGATATAGGTCTGCGAAATGCAATTATTGGTTTCAAAATGACTGATATTGCCAAAATAATGGAGAATATAGTTTTTCTTCACCTTAAAAACAAAGGCTATAAAATTAGCATTGGGTATATTCAAAACAAAGAAATTGATTTTGTGGCCGAGAAAAATAATGAACGAATCTATATTCAAGTAAGTTACCTATTATCCAATCAAAGCACCATAGACAGGGAATTTGGCAATTTAATGGACATTAAAGATAATTACCCAAAATACGTTGTATCTTTTGATTCGTTTTCGGCACCAAATACATATAATGGAATAATACATCTTACACTAATAGATTTTTTAAATCAATTTTAATCATTTGAGAACACAGCACAATATATCATTAATCATCATATTGCTTTAAATAAGTGTTTTAAGCTATACCTATTGAAAAGAAGCAACATATATTTTTAATCCTAGTACCAATAAACTTACAAGCTAGAAGAATTTTGCATTGGGGCAGTCGCCGCTTAGTTATTCGTGTAGTATCTGGAGGAGACAGAATCCCCCACTGATGCGAGATTTTATCACATTCCTATAAGTACAGAATTAGCATTTAAACTAATTCAAAAAAACAATTACCTTTGACACCACAACACATTAAAACTTTATGAAACGAACATGACAATTTTTAATCTTAATTTGACTCACAAGTCAATGATTAAAATATTGTTATGGGACTACATATCATAGACTTAATGAATTTTAAACATATGAAACACAGCTTACTCTTAATTTTAGCAGTAATAATGAGCACTTTTCTTTATGCTCAACCAGAAAACATTATGATAAGTAGTGCTAATGGGCCAAACGAACCATCGATATATATAAATCCTAAAAATCCAGCATTAATTATGGCTGGTGCTAATACCGATAAATACTACATATCGCAAGATACTGGTAGAACATGGACTTTAGATTATTTAAGCTCAAATTATGGTGTAATGGGCGATCCCGCAATTATTGCTGATACTGCTGGCAACTTCCTGTTTTTCCATTTATCGAATCCTGCAACA
>JAGLDA010000133.1 GCA_023145955.1 Bacteroidales bacterium | reverse complement strand
GATAGACCATATAGAGGCGATAGAGGAAATGACGATAATAGAGGAAGTTTCAAACGTCGCGATGATGATAGAGGAAGCTCACGAGGTGGCGACAGACCGTATGAAGGTGACAGATTAGCCAAGCGTCAGAGTGAAGGTTATGGTAGAGGTGATGATAGAAAAGATAGCCGTGGTAACTCTGAGAGGAAAAATTATGGTAAAAGAGACGATAGAAAAGATAGAGGTGGCAATTCTGATAAGAAAAACTATGGTAAAAAAGACGATAGAAACTCAAGAAATAAACCATCGGGTAAAAAGTTTTAATAAATATTTATGGTGAAGAGAAATAAAATAAAAAGAATAGGGGTTTTTACTTCAGGAGGTGATGCTCCTGGTATGAATGCTGCAATTCGTGCAGTAGTGAGAACAGCAATCACTTATGGTGCTGAAGTATATGGTATTTTGCGAGGTTATGATGGGATGATTTATGATGATTTTATAGAATTGAAATCACAAAATGTAAGTAATATACTTCAAAGAGGAGGCACTATTCTTAAGTCGGCACGTAGTATGGAGTTTAAAACCATAGAAGGTAGAAAAAAAGCGTTTGAAAACATACAGAAGCATGGTATTGAAGCCTTAGTTGCAATTGGTGGTGATGGTACATTTACTGGAGCTCAGAAATTTAGCCAAGAGTTTAATATTCCAATTATTGGAGTCCCTGGAACTATTGATAACGACTTGTTTGGCTCTGATTCTACAATTGGATACGATACAGCAATGAATACAGTAGTTGAAGCAGTTGATAGACTTAAAGATACTGCTGATTCTCATAATCGACTATTCTTTGTTGAAGTGATGGGTCGTGATGCGGGTTTCATTGCTCTTAATACTGGTATTGCTACCGGAGCTGAGGGTATACTAATACCAGAAATAGAAACTACAGTTAATGATCTTAAAATTACATTAAAGACAAATCTTAAAAAAGGAAAAACCTCAGGAATAATTATAGTGGCTGAGGGTGACCAAAGTGGTGGTGCATACGAAATGGCTCGCAAGGTTAAAGAGATTGATAATTCATATAATACTCGTGTTACAGTATTGGGTCATGTGCAAAGAGGTGGTGCGCCTACTCTTGCTGACAGGATTCTGGCAAGTAAATTAGGATTTTATGCTGTTGAGGCATTATTCCTAGGGAAAGATAACCTTATGGTAGGAATTCAAAACAATAAAATTGCATATGTGCCATTAGAGAATGCGATTAAGCATAATAGTGAAATTGACCATGATATGCTTCGCTTGGCAAGAATACTGTCAATATAATAAGTATGCATTATTATAGCTATAAAAAGAAAAGTCGCTAATAATTTCATCCGATAGTTATCTGAATTAAATTCAAAACTATTGGTATAATTATTTTGTTAGCGACTTTTTTTATTAAAATCAATTGAGAATATGCTTAAAACTTTATTAAATTAGCCAGTCCAAATTAGAATTTAAAGAACAATAAATTGGAACGTATCACTTTATTTGTGGAAGTATTATTGCCATTGCCTTTAGCAAAAAGTTTTACTTATCGCTTGCCTTTCGATTATAATGATTATGCAGAAGTAGGTAAGAGAGTTGTAGTGCAATTTGGTAAAAAAAAGCTGTATTCTGGAATTATTGTGGAGATACATCAACGGATTCCTGAAAGTTCCTCAATAAAATACATTCTAAATATTCTTGATGATAGGCCTATTGTAAACTCTTATCAGCTTAAGTTTTGGTATTGGTTGTCAGATTATTATATGGCTCATCGGGGTGAGATAATGAATGCAGCGCTACCGTCTGCTCTTAAAATGGCTAGTGAGTCTAAATTGGTTCTTCATCCCGATTTTGATAAAAACTATGAAGCTCTAAATGAAAAAGAATTCTTAATAATTCAGGCATTAGAGCTTAATAGCGAGATTACATTAACAGAGGTAAGTAAAATTGTAGAAATGCAAAAGATAATGCCTTTGGTTAAAACCTTAATTGAGAAATCTTGTGTATTGCCCCAAGAAGAAATAAAGAATAAATTCCGTCCAAAGATGGAGTCTTATGTTAGTTTTAGCGAAAAATATACTAAAATTGAACATATAGAGAGTCTTACAATTGAGTTAGAAAAAAAAGCTCCAAAGCAACTTGAATTATTAATGTCATTTATTCAACTTTCAAGTTTTTTATCTAAAAATAAAAAAGAGGTTAGCAAATCGGTATTGCTGAAAAAGAGTAATATTTCATCAAGTATATTATCGTCATTAATAGATAAAGGTGTATTGGAAATATACAAAAAGAGCCAATCAAGAATAAAGGATTTTGCTTCCATAAAATCTGTAGATTCAATTAAACTGTCGGAAGCGCAAGATATTGCTAGAAATCAAATTGAAGATAGTTTTAAGGAGAAAGATGTATGCCTATTGCATGGTGTTACAGGAAGTGGTAAAACTGAGATTTATATAAAAATTATTGAAAAGTATTTAGCTAAGAATAAACAAGTACTTTTTTTAATCCCTGAGATAGCACTAACAGCTCAAATTATTAATAGATTACGACAGTATTTTGGCGAAAAGCTAGGATATTATCATAGTAGATATGGTAATAACGAGAGAGTGGAAGTATGGCATCGTGTTGCTCAGGAAACAGATAGGCAGTATAAGATTATAATTGGTGCTCGTTCATCAGTGTTTCTTCCGTTTACCGACTTAGGCCTTGTTATTGTTGACGAAGAGCATGATACCTCTTATAAGCAGTTTGATCCCTCGCCTAGGTATCAGGCTAGAGATGCGGCAATAGTGCTGGCAAAAATGCATGGAGCAAAGACTCTTCTAGGCTCTGCAACTCCTTCCATAGAAACATATTACAAAAGTAGAAAAGGGAAATATGGTTTAGTGGAATTGAAAGAAAGATTTGCAAAAATAAATATGCCTATAATTGAGGTAGTTGACGTTGTTGAAGCTAGAAAGAAAAAGGAGATGAATTCTCACTTATCTAAATATTTGATTGACAATATTACTGAAGCATTAGAGAACAAAGAGCAGGTGATATTATTTCAAAATAGGCGTGGTTTTAGCCTTCGCTTGGTATGCGACAGTTGTCAATGGACTCCCGAATGTAATAATTGTGATGTGAGTCTTACTTACCACAAAGGATTGAATAGGCTGAAATGTCATTATTGTGGTGCATCAAAGGATGTGCCTGTTGAATGTCCTAATTGCGCTAGCAAAAAATTATCTATGCGGGGATTTGGAACTGAAAAAGTGGAAGAGGAAATGCCTATTTTCTTTCCTAATGCTACTGTAAAACGTATGGATTTGGATACCACAAGATCAAAGAATGCATACCTTCAGATAATAAATGACTTTCAGGATAGAAAGATAGATATTCTTGTAGGAACACAAATGGTTACTAAGGGTTTAGATTTCGATAATGTTAGTTTGGTAGGCGTTTTAAATGCAGATAATGGTCTTTTTTATCCAGATTTTAGAGCCTTTGAAAGGAGTTTTCAGCAATTGACACAAGTTGCAGGTCGCTCGGGCAGAAAGCATAAGCGTGGAAAGGTTATTATTCAAACTTCGCAGCCTTATCATGCTGTAATACGCGATGTGGTAGCTAATGACTATCTGGGGATGTATAAAAGTCAGATGGAGGAAAGAGCCAATTTTAAATATCCTCCATTCTATCGAATTATTAGAATATCATTGAAACATAAAGATTATAATGTTTTAAATGGTGGTGCTGAACATTTTGCTAATCTTCTGAAGCCACAATTAGGGGCAAGAGTACTTGGTCCAGAATACCCAATGGTCGCTAGAGTAAAGAATTACTTTATAAAGAATATCCTCATAAAATTTGAGATAGAAGCTTCGCATGTAGCGGTGAAAAAAATAATTATTGATGCTATGGATGCAATGTATAAGGTGAAAAAATTTAGATCAATTTTTATCCAGCCTGATGTGGATCCTATGTAATTTAATTGGGAATTGGAAAAGAAATTATCCATTACTAATTAAATGGCATAGCTATTGACTATATAAATACTGCCAAATAAAGAATTATTACTAAATATTTGAAACATAGTTTCTTATAAATAGGTTGTAATTATTGGTGAAGTCATGGGTCCCTTAATAGGTGATTTTATGGCTATATTATGAATGTTTTATGACAAAATGACAATATATGATTTTTGACGATAATAGATTACAAAGACTTACAGACACTGTTGAAACTGAAACAGAATTTATTCCATTACTTCCACAGGGTGAAGATTTCACAATGGATGAAGAGGAAATTCCAGAAGAACTACCGATACTGCCACTTCGTAATACCGTTTTATTTCCTGGGGTAATGATTCCAATTACTGTTGGTCGCGAAAAATCGACCAAACTTATCAATGATATTAAGGAAGGAAATAAGCTATTAGGTGTTGTTGCCCAAATTGATGGTTCGAAAGAGGAACCTAAATTTGATGATTTGTACAAAAATGGTGTAATGGCCTATGTTGTAAAAGTGTTGTCGATGCCTGATGATTCTACAACAGTTATTTTGCAAGGACGCAATAGAATTCACTTAGATGCAGAGGTACAAAGTGAGCCATATTTTAAGGCAAAAATCACGACATTAAGTGTAGATGAGGTAGAAGATGATAATAAGGATTTTGATGCTTTAATGGATTCCATAAAAGATCTTTCTTTGAAAGCAATAAAATTAAATCCTAATATTCCTGGTGATGCAGGTTTTGCTATAAAAAACATTGATAGTCCACGTTTTCTAGTGAATTTTATTTCTAGTAATTTGAATAGTCCCTTGGAGGATAAGCAGAATTTATTGGAAGTAGATACTTTATATAATAGAGCCAATAGTTTACTAGCCTTGCTTACCAAAGAGATTCAAATGCTTGAACTGAAGAATAATATTCAGGAGAAGGTAAAGGTTGATATGGATAAGCAGCAGCGCGATTATCTTCTTAATCAGCAAATGAAAACCATTCAGGATGAACTTGGTGGAGGTCCTCACGAACAAGATATCAAGGATTTAAAAGCTAAAGCTAAAGGTAAAAAATGGGATAAGAATGTTAGTGCTCTTTTTAATAAGGAACTTGATAAGCTTGGGAGGATGCATCCTTCTGCTGCTGAATATTCTATTCAATATAATTACTTAGAAACATTAGTAGAGCTACCTTGGAATGAGTTTTCTAATGATAATTTTGATTTAAATAAAGCCTCTAGAATTCTTGATGAAGACCATTTTGGCCTAGATAAGATTAAGGAGAGGATTTTGGAATATCTAGCTGTTATAAAGCTTAAGAATGATATGAAATCTCCAATTATTTGCTTAGTAGGCCCTCCTGGTGTTGGTAAAACTTCCTTAGGAAAATCTATTGCTAGAGCTCTTAATCGTGAGTATGTGCGTATGGCACTTGGTGGTTTGCGCGATGAGTCTGAAATTAGAGGCCATCGCAAAACATATATTGGAGCAATGCCTGGGCGTATTATTCAGAGCCTTAAGAAAGCTAAAAAATCTAATCCAGTATTTGTACTTGATGAAATAGATAAGGTAAATGGTAATCAATTTAATGGAGATCCTGCGTCTGCTTTATTGGAAGTTCTTGACCCAGAACAAAATTCATCGTTCTACGATAATTACCTAGAGATTGAATACGATCTTTCTAAAATAATGTTTATAGCCACCGCAAATTCTGTGGGAAATATTCATCCTGCATTATTGGATAGAATGGAAATAATAAACCTAAGTGGATATTTAATTGAAGAAAAGATAGAAATTGCAAAACGTCACTTAATTCCAAAACAATTTAAGGATCACGGTATCAAGAAAGCTCAGCTAAGCTTTGATAAGAAAGTGCTTACTGACCTTATTGATAATTATACTAGCGAATCGGGAGTACGTTCTCTTGATAAAACTATTGCTAAGGTAATTAGGAATAGAGCTCGCAAGATAGTGATGGATGAAAATTTTGATGCAAAGCTTAAAGTGGAAAATCTTTATGATATTATGGGCCCTGCTCGTTTTCAAAAAGATAAAGCTATTGATAATAAACAAGCTGGAGTTGTTACAGGCCTAGCGTGGACTAGTGTAGGTGGGGTGATTTTATTTATTGAGGTTAGCCTAAGTAAAGGTAAGGGAAACTTTTCAATGACAGGTAGTCTTGGTGATGTTATGAAAGAGTCTGCTACTGTTGCATATAAATATCTTCGTGCAAATGCAGATATATTGGAAATTCCTCAAGTGGCATTTGAAAAGTACGATGTGCATATTCATATTCCTGAGGGAGCTACTCCTAAAGATGGCCCTTCTGCTGGTATTACATTCTTTACAGCTTTGGCATCGGCATACACACAGCGTAAGCTTAAGTCTAAAATTGCAATGACAGGGGAGCTTACTCTTAGGTCAAAAGTGTTGCCGGTTGGTGGTATAAAAGAGAAAATTCTTGCAGCTAAAAGAGCAGGAATTAAAGAATTAATATTATCAACAGAAAACAAGAAAGATATTGCTGAAATAAGCGATAAGTATATTAAAGGACTTAAATTCCACTTTGTAGAAAATGCTATGGACGTGATTGACATTGCACTTTTGAAACAAAAAGTTGATAATAACCTAAAGTTTATAGATGACAAGATAAAATAGTGAATTAAGTTGCTATTATAAAATATTAGCCTCTTTGGAATGTAGTTATACTTCTAAAGAGGCTATTTTTTTTGTAGTGTGATTTGTATCTACTTTGTGATTAATAATTACATTATTCACGTAAAATTTAAAATAATAATCTAAGTATTAACCATATTAACGAAAGGGCAATCAGCAATTGGTATGAATACTGCTTTCGTTTTTAAAAATATCGTTATATAGAAATATATTTATATAGCCACCGATAATTTCAGTAATATCGGTATTTGTAATTTCTTGTTTTATAAATTTATAGATGTCTTATTCGTTTTATCCAAAAAATATTTATATATTTGCCTTGAACAAACACAAATAATAACACAAACTAGAAAATTAATATACTAAAAGAGCTGTATAATAGGCTCTTATATGTGTATTTTTTCGTAATCAATTTACTATGAAAATAGAAAGACTTTTTGATTTCTTAGAGTATTACAAAACCACCTATCCACAAAAAGAAGATGCCCTTGCCAGTAAAATAAATGGTGAGTGGGTAAAGTACAGTATTACAGAGTATTATGATATTGTACGTGATCTAGCTTATGGGCTTATCAACTTGGGAGTAAAGAAAGGCGACAAAATTGCAAGTATTTCACCAAATGCTCCAGAATGGAATTTTATTGATATGGCAGTTTCGTCAGTAGGCGCAATTCATGTTCCTATTTACCCTACCATTAGTCCTAAGGATTACGAATATATTTTTAATCATGCAGAAGTTAGTATGGCGTTTATTGCAGGAAAAGCTATGTATAATAAGATTGTGGATATACTTCCTAAAACTCCTACAGTAGAGAAGGTTTTCTCGTTTACGGATTGTGAGCATGCCCCTAATTATAAAGAAGTAATAGAGTCAGGTCAGAAAAATCCACAAGCAGAAAAGCTTAAAATTATTCAAGATGGAATTGTAACTGATGAATTGGCTACTATTATTTATACCTCAGGTACTACAGGTACTATGAAAGGTGTAATGCTATCTCATAATAATTTAATTTCTAATGCTTTGGCTACATCTCCGGTTCCTCAATTGGGTGTAGAACATAAGGCTTTGAGTTTTCTTCCACTATGCCATGTATATGAGCGTATGTTGAATTATATGGAGCAATATAATGGTATTTCTATTTATTATGCTGAGAATATGGCAAAAATAATTGAAAATATACAGGAGCTGCAGGTGGATATGATGAGTACGGTGCCTCGCTTGCTTGAGAAAGTATATGATAAAATTATAGCAAAAGGAGAAGCTTTAGATGGCGTTAAGAAAAAGATTTTTGATTGGGCTCTTGAATTAGGTTTTAATTATAATGTGGAAGGAAAGAATTGTCCAATTTATAAAATTAAACTAGCAATTGCTGATAAGCTTGTATTCTCTAAATGGCGATTAGCTTTTGGCGGAAATATGAAAGTTATGGTATCAGGTGGTGCAGCATTGCAACCACGCTTGGGAAGAATATTTTGGGCTGCAGGAATCCCTGTTGTCGAAGGCTATGGCCTTACTGAAACATCTCCTGTGATTAGCGTTAATACCCTTAAAAAAGGAGAGTTGTTTTTAGGTTCTGTAGGTCCATTATTGCCAAATATTGATGTGAAAATTGCTGGCGATGGAGAGATTTTGACAAAAGGACCAAATTTAATGTTAGGATATTATAAAGAGAAAGCACTGACAGATGAGGTTATTGTTGATGGTTGGTTCCATACTGGTGATTTGGGAGAGCTTATAGACAATAAGTTCTTGAGAATTACAGGAAGAAAGAAAGACCTATTTAAAACTTCTATGGGTAAGTATGTTGCACCTGGTTTTATTGAGGAAACACTAAAGGAATCTTCTTTTATCGATTCAATAGTAGTAGTAGGTGAGGGTCAGAAATTTGCAGCGGCATTAATAGTTCCTAACTTTGAGCATATTAAGGATTGGTGCGAGAAAAAAGATGGTGATGCTAAAACCAATGAGCAGATCATCGAGAATGTAGATGTAAAGAAGAGAATTAAAGAAGATATTAATGAATTAAATAAAAGATTTGGTAGCCACGAACAAATTAAGCAGTTTAGATTAATTGCTGAAGAGTGGACTGTTGAATCAGGCTTTGTTACAGCTAAGATGAGTGTAAAACGCCCTGTTGTAATGAAAGCTTATCAACATTTAATTGACGATATGTTCAAATAGATGATAATATAAATTGTAAATAAAAATAGCTACGATTATTAATTTCGTAGCTATTTTTTTTGCTCTATAATTTTCTTCTATTCTTTATTTTTAGTGTCAATCCAAATAGTAACAGGCCCAGAATTATTGAGCGTTATATCCATATGAGCACCAAAATCACCAGTAACTACATATTTGGAAATATCAATAGAAAATTGCTTTACAAAGTCTAAGTATAGGGGTTCTGAGATTTTTGGATCCGCAGATCTTATATAAGAAGGGCGGTTACCTTTTTTAGTTTTGGCGTATAAAGTAAATTGGCTAATTACCATGGCTTCGCCATTAATATCCAAAATACTATTATTCATTACTCCTTCTATGTCATCAAAAATGCGAAGCTTGCTTATTTTTGCACTTAGCCATTTTATATCTTCAGCAGTGTCGGCTTCTTCTATTCCAAGAAAAATCAATAAGCCATTTGCTATATTTCTTTTCTCATCTCCGTCAATAATTACTTGCGCTTGGCTAACTCTTTGTATTAATGCTCTCATAATTTTATTTGAAATCTTGAAATACTCTTGCCAACGAAAAACCTGGTGCTTGAACGTCTAAATCTAGAAAATAGCCAAAAGGAGTTTGTGCAACCTCAAAATCAACATTCTTAAGTCGCTTTTCTATTCTATTAAAAAGCTCCTTAGTAAATTCTGGTGACGCCTTGCTTTCACTCAAATGGGCAAAAGAATGAAGTACCACGTTTTTAGTATTATTTTTTCTTGAAATCCATTTTATGAAATTTAATAATTTCTTCTCAATTGATTTTTGCCTATCAGGAGCTTCATCACCTTCTTCTACTTGAATATATGCAACTTGAGTGTTTGTGAACTCTCTGCTTTCAGTATGTTCTGCTACCTCTTCTAATGTTTTTATAGCTGGCTTATATGCAAATCTGTCACAATAAATCATCAATAGTTTCATTTTTCTGTATGTTTTATTAGCTCTGGATTTTTTATTAATTCTTTCATAATATTTAAACTATCTACTACTGCATTATTTATTTCATCAAATATTTTTGGCACATTGGTATAATAATATAATGAGTTTTGAAACTCCTCTTGAGAAATATTATGTTTCTTAAAAACAAAATTATAATAGTAACTAGTTATACTATCCACATCATTTCCGTTATTCTCTGATACATCTTGCCTAATAATAACTTCTGTAAGGCGCACATCAATTAGAATATTTGTAAACTCCTTTTGAGGAATTAAATCGCTTGGTGCCTCCTGATTGTGTGGATCGTAACCTGTGCATGAGAATAAAGTAAATATAATTACTGCTATACCAATTAGAGAAAATGTTTTTAATATTTTATTCATTATAATCAATTTTTCTTTCGTTAAAAATGTAATATAATCTTAGAGTAAGAATGTTATTATACTGATCTCTTGACCACGATTTTCCGGAAATATCGCTGTATTCTCTGGTCCTTATTTTGGCAAAAGAGTAAGCATATCTGAAGTTTAAATTAAGCCCTTTATACATAGGAAATCTAATGTCAAAAATACCATTAATATCGTTTCTGTTATAATGGCCACTATATAAGCTTGCGTCAGTTTTTTCTCCCCATTCTATTTCTTTCATATCTACCAGTCGGCCCCAGCTCATTCCTAATCCTACAGTAAGAAATTCTTTATCAGTAAAATGAACCATAAAGGGCACTTCTGCATAGCTTAATCTAAGATTGTAATATGGTAAGCCTTTAGTTGGGTCTTGCTCCCGTGGATATTTCTCATAAGAACCTTTTTGAGAGTATGAAGCTTCTATACTTAATGCCCACCGTCTTTTTATTGGCATAATAGCAACACCAGAAACATTAAATCCAAATTTCTTGAAACCATACATCTCATCGCCATCTACTTGCGTTAGGTTTGTGCC
>JAGLDA010000132.1 GCA_023145955.1 Bacteroidales bacterium | reverse complement strand
ACCCTTCGGCTATGCTCAGTGCAGGCAAGATCAGTATAAATTCCAAACGAAACCTGCCTACCGGCGAGGCAGGCAAAAAGTACTAAACGTTCAATTTGCTACGCTCGACAAAAGAGAATAAACTTATCTTCTGCTCTCGCTAACAGCAAATGGGCAAGAGCGAAAAAACTCCCGCCCGCCTTTTCCAATATTATGTATTTGCAATTGGAGTAGCAAATAAATGACCTTTCTTTGTTTAAATTAGGTATGTTATTTCAAGTTTATAAATTCATCAAAGTTTCTTCTGTGTCATTGATTTCAAACGTAAACGCCTTCAATGCAAATACTATAATATTGAAATTCACCGCCAACGCAATCCCCGTTTTCGCTCAAGACCAAGGCTTGATGCGCTACAATATACAGTTATTCACGTTATTACAATAATAATCTTAGGTGTTTATGGTGGTTATTTCGCTTTAAATACCTGTATTTATTAGGTGCGAAACTTCAGTTAAGTTAGATTTGTTTGCCCAAAGGCAAATAGTCTCTTATAACAATATTTTAAAATATTTCTAACTTTGGATAATACAATTTTATATAATATTGCATTTCATATTTTTTGAAATAAAATTTAATTAATTGAAAACACCTAAACACATAATAATAACACTATTATTATTAATATTTAATTCTATAATATTTGCCCAGACAAGGAATAATAACTTAGAAAATAAATACAATAATTACAGTATAAGCTTAAAGCAAAATTATGTTTTAGGCATTGGTAATAATCCTGGATATAGTCTTCCTGCAGCAGAGCGACAGTATAAAAAAAATACAATTAAGTGGGCAGATGCCACTATTTTTTTGGGACATTATATTGGTGTATTAGCTACTGAATTTTATATACTATCAGAAAAACAACAAGCAACAGACAAAACTATAGAGGAGTTATATTACGCTCTATCTACATTATATCGCCTTGATTATAAGGCAGAAACATATTACTACCAAGAAGACTCTAGTGCTGGCACTGCGCTCTTAAATGGTTTTTTTGTTAGAGATGACATTAGTAATATTTCTAAACAAGAATATACAAAGCTCAACTCCCAATCACAGCTATTGGAGGTTAAAAATTTTGAAAGTGATTTTACTGATTTTGAAAATGGGAAAACCTATAGTTTGAATAATGAAATGTCTAAAGATCAGGTTATTTTTCTTTTAATGGGCTTGCAACTTGTTAAAAAATATATACCAGAAACCATTGTCTATAAAAGTGGTGATAGTATAATGAGCATTAATTACAGTCCCAATATTACGAGTATAAAAAGTGCCGCTAACCATATTAGTAAGCTTATTTTGGAATATATAAGCTCAAATAAAAATATACTTGGTTGGTATATCATAAACCCCACTACACAAACCAAAGTAAAAAGGGGATTCAACGCCTTCCACTTTCAGGCAAAAGCTTATAGCAAAATATACAAAGGCTATACTGACGGTAGCAATATTTACGGTAGATGTAATAGGTTATTTGCAGGCATTGAAAACGGAATTCTTAGAATTAGTTTAAATCCAATTATAAAAAACGGACAAGGTCATATGTCCTTAACCTTGGCTGCTATATCTAATCAATTTGGCAGAAAGACTCAGGATAAGTTATTCAAATATGGATTTAAGCAGTATAAAAATGGTGGCAATTATGAATGGGAGCCATTGCTAAATGCGGTATTATTTTCCATAAAAACAGATTCGTTGGATAATAAAGAAGAATGGTATAAGAACTTTCTGGACCAAGCCCCAACTATAGGTCCATACAATCGTAAAACTGAAGATTTAACATATCAAAACTGGTCGGTAAGCAGACGAACTACTCAGCCCGAGAGTAGAGGCAGTAATTATAAAGGACATGAGGCCGATTTTAACGGCTTAGATTATATGCTTATTTACAACCTGTATCGTATTTATTATAAGCAATAGTTTTTCTGAGCATATTTGAATTTAGTCTATAAACAAACAAAGCCAAAAAGTTTTTTTTCGGACATATTTTACTGCATTGGCATAAAAAAAGGTGCAATAAAAATCGCACCTCTCACACAGTTTAAAATTAACTAACAAAACCTACCAAATTCCATTTATTATAAGGTCTTTGGGGTATTTTATTTGATAATCGTAATTTAACTCCTTTTTATAACGAGGAGCCAAGCTAAGTTTCCAACTCAAGAAACCATTTTTCTGATTATATATTGCTCCAGATTTTTCGTTAAGTTTAATATCAACATCCTCAAGTAAAGTTACAGGTATTTGGTCTTGCAAAAATAAATTCACCTCTTGAGATTTATTATTTCTTACAACAATATCCCATTCAACTTTTAGCTTTTTACTGCTTCCTATTATAGTGGTAGAAGTGCTATTTTTTACCTTAGTACGTTTTACAATAATTCCTTTATCTGCACCCAAGGAAATATCTAGAGTATCAGAAATATGCAATGTATTCAACTGGGTTTTGCTAACATAAGTGCCATCAAAGAATATATTCACCATTCCAGGCAACAAGCTTAACTCTTCCCAGCCAGTTATACGAGCTTGCAAAAATACATCTTCAGAAATTCTAGGAGCACAATAATAACGGTATTCAGCATCCAATAACCATTTCTGTATTTTAACGCTCACTCTTTTATTTGTAGATGGAATGGTATAAGGCAAACTAATTTCGAATTTGGTATTTATTTGCCCTTTATTTACTGTAGTAAAGTTTGCAGAGTTCATAGCCCCCGATTGTAAATAGCTTGCTTTTGCGGTCCTTGATTTATCTTTCAAAGCCATATCCATATCATCACTAGCCATTTCTATCATTTCATTATCAGTTGAAGTATTATTAAATCTTAAATACCACGGTCTGAGAACTGGCATAACACCATTTCGTCGGGGGTTACCAGTGGAAACAGTAAGTTGTACATTATTCCAATCAACACCAGTATTTTGATAGATATTTGCCCTATAATGTAACTCTATTTTACTTTTAATATCAATAGCTCTAATATCATACTGTGGAGTCCAACCAACATTTTGCACTAAATAATTAAATTCAATACTAGCATTTGAAGCTAATTCCGACTCAATTTCCACTAATATTTCGCCAACACCTTTTGGAGAATTATTTCTTTGAAGTTGATTCAATTGTTTTTGCATGTTAGAGATTTCTTTCTTCAATTTTACATTTTCTCTTTTCAGTTTCCCTTCTTGATAATAAATATCGCGAAAACGAGCGCGATAAAAATCCGCTGCTATTTTTATATCTGATGCTTTAAGGTTTACATTTTGCGATTTTAAGGATTGGTTAGCTCTTAACAGATTTATCTCGTCTTGAAATGCTCTTATTATTTGAGTTTTATCTGAAACTTTATCCCTATAAAGAGTTATACTATCAGTAAGACTTACAATGCGTTTATTTCTCTTTATTTGCTTAAGATAATTTATTTGGTGAGTAACCGACATTATGGTAAACTTTCCTTTTCCATCAACCTGAATACTATTAATATCAATATTGTTACTAAGATTACTAAGGTGGATTATCTGATGCCCTATTTTAATTTTCGTATTAGCTTTACGGTATATTTGTGCTCCCTGTTGAAATACTGTGACTTTACTAATTTTGGATTTCACTATATTTTTTTGAGAATAAGAAGTTGTTATAATACTAACGCTAAGAATAATTGTTAATAGTATTTTAGAATACGTTTTCATAAAAAAAGATTTGATTATACATAATTGATTGAATATACAGCTATATCATAAAATAAATATTATTCAGATTCTAGCAACGATTGTGGTTTTAAACAAAAATGTTGCCAAAAATTAAAAATTATAATATTAAAACCAAATATTGAAAAAAAATTAATAACTTTGCTCATGTAAAAAGTATAAAACTATAATTATATGCTCAAACAACATTTACAGCAAAAGCTTCATCAAAAGCTTTCGCCTCAACAAATACAATTGATGAAGCTATTGCAGGTTCCAACAATTGCATTGGAGCAGCGAATAAAGCAAGAAGTAGAAGAAAATGTTGCACTAGAAGAAGGTGAAGAAGATGAATTTGAAAATGATACTAATGAAGAGGATTTTGATAGTGAGACCAATGAGAATGAGGACACATCTGATGATGAATTTGACTTAAGTGATTATATTGACCCCGACGATGTTCCTGATTATAAGTACGAATCTAATAATCGCAGCAAGGACGACGAGATATATGAAATACCTTTTGTATCGGGGAGTAGTTTTCAGGATTTATTAAGAAACCAGCTTGCAATGCGAATAATTTCTGACGAAGAGGAAGAAATTGCTATGTTTATAATTGGCAACCTTGACGACTCTGGTTATCTACGTCGTGAATCCATTGCAATAGTTGACGATTTAGCTTTTACACAAGGAATAGATACTGATGAAGCCACCATAGAAAGGCTTATAACAATGATTCAGAAGTTTGAGCCAGTGGGAGTTTGTGCGCGCGACCTTCAGGAATGTTTAATACTACAACTAAACAAAAAAGAAGAGACTGATACAATACTTCTTGCAAAAAAAATTATCACTAACTATTTTGATGCCTTCACAAAAAAGCATTATTCTAACATTACAAAGAGATTAGATATTAGTGATGAAGAATTAAAGTTTGCAATTGATGAGATTATTAAATTAAACCCAAAACCAGGAAATAGTTTAAGTGAATCAACTGCCATAAAAGAGCATATTATTCCAGATTTTTTACTTTCTAATGAAGATGGAAAATTAATTCTTACACTAAATGGGCGTAACGCTCCAGAGTTAAGAATTTCTAGAACATATAAAAATATGCTTGAAGCTTATTCCGAGCAAAAAGGAAAAGGCACTAAGCAAATGAAGGAAGCAATGACCTATGTGCGTCAAAAGATTGACTCTGCAAAATGGTTTATTGATGCAATAAGGCAACGCCAAAATACACTTCAAAGCACTATGCAAGCCATATTGGAATATCAATACGATTATTTTCAAACGGGAGATGAGACAAAACTTCGTCCAATGATTTTGAAAGATATTGCTGAAATAGTAAGTTTAGATATATCTACAATATCAAGGGTTGTTAATAGCAAGTATATTCAGACTCCTTTTGGCACTTTTAAGCTTAAAACATTCTTCTCGGAAGGAATGCAAACACAAAGTGGCGAGGAGGTTTCCACACGAGAGATAAAAAAAATACTTCATGATTCTGTTGATAGCGAAAACAAAAAAAAGCCATTGACAGATGAGAAGTTAGCTGCATTGCTAAAAGAAAAAGGATATAATATTGCTCGAAGAACAATAGCAAAATACCGTGAACAATTAGATATTCCTGTTGCAAGACTCCGAAAAGAATTATAAACTTTATATTAAACCAAAACATTATAATAAAAATTTAAATGAAGAAAGATTTAGCAGAAAGCTTTTCATTATCATTTCACCCCTTATTTTTACCATTTTATATAATGTTATTTATATTTGTGCTACCTATATTTCAAGTACAAAGCATAGGAAGCACTTTACAACTATACATTCTTATAATAGTAGCAATGGCAACTGTTATATTACCAATGGCTAGCATGTACTATTTCAAAAGAAAAGGAATAATATCTTCTTATGAAATGCCCAAAATGGCAGAACGAAATACGCCTTATATATATACTATAATTCACTATGGCATAACAGCATACTTATTTTATAGTATTGATATTTTACCTATAATTATTCCTCTTTTATTGGCCATTCCAGCTTTGGTTATAACTCTATTGCTTATAATTAATTTAAAACTAAAAGTAAGTGCTCATGCTGCAGGAATGGGAAGTTTAAATGCAATAATATTTGTACTTATGCAAACATATTTATTGGATTTAATGATTCCACTATTGGTAAGTATATTACTCAGTTTAATAGTTATATTATCAAGAAAATATTTAAAAGCACATAGTTGGAGCGAAATAATTATTGGCTATGTAATTGGAGCAGGAGTAACTTTGGGCTTAGGGGTTGGAATATTATAGCTTATAGCATCATAGCTAAAGTGTTGAAATAAAATGGGATTACCGTAATTTAACAAGAATTTAATATGACAAAGAAAGAACGATTTGAAAAATTCATTGAATATTTTTCTATAAACCAACCCATTGCTGAAACAGAGCTTGATTATGGCAGCACATACGAATTGATGGTAGCGGTAATTCTTTCGGCTCAATGTACCGACAAGAGAGTCAATACCTTAACTCCAGATTTTTATATAGCATTTCCTGATGCAAATAAACTTGCCGAAGCTGAGGTTAGCGATGTTTTTGAATATATAAAAAGCTGTTCGTACCCAAATAATAAGGCTAAAAACCTTGTGGGGATGGCCAAAACTCTACTTTCGGAATTTGATGGTATTTTCCCTAGCGATGTAGATGAATTACAAAAACTCCCTGGCGTTGGTCGTAAAACAGCAAATGTAATAGCCTCTGTAGTATTCAACAAGCCAGCATTGGCCGTTGATACACATGTATTTAGAGTGTCTGAGCGAATAGGGCTCACTACCAATGCTAAGAATCCTTTAGACTCTGAGAAACAACTTATAAAATACTTCCCTGATGAGATTATTCCTACAGCGCACCATTGGCTAATTTTACATGGAAGATATATATGCATAGCAAGAAAGCCTAAATGCGATAAATGTGGAATTACAGATATTTGCAAACATTACAAAAAAATAAATAAGAAATAATGAAGATTTTAACTATTGTATTTATAGGTATTATAATAGCCATAGGCAGTTATAAGGATAAGATAATAAAATACCAAAATAACTTGAATAAAGAATTTTCGAATTCTGAAACTAGTCCACTTACAAATGAGGATATAGCAGTATTTAAAGAGCTCGATTTTTATGACATTGACGAATCATATAATATTGAAGCAGAATTAATACTTAACGAAACGCCAAAAGAATTTGGAATGAAAACCACCACTAAGCGCAGACCCACTTATATAAAATATGGTACTGCAAAGTTTGAATTAAAAGGTAAGTCCATTGAAATTGCAATTTATAAAAATGTAGAATTATCTAAAAAAGAGCAATACAAAGATTTTCTATTTATGCTATTTACTGATAACACCAGTGGCATAAAAAGTTATGCAGGAGGTAGGTATATTGATTTACGAATTCCTAAAGAAGGAGAGAAATTACAAATTGATTTCAATAAAGCGTATAATCCGTATTGTGCCTACAATCATAAATACTCATGCCCTATTCCTAGTGGCGAAGATCATATTAGCATGGAAATAGAGGCTGGAGTGATGAAGTGGCATTAATCAAAGGTTAATGTGAGAGCGAAATTAAATCCTACATTTTTATTTTCATTTTTGCCCATTACATCAAAAGGAACCGTGATAACAATCAGAAAATCTCCCCCTGGCTCAATAGAAATTCCAGGATAAACAGTCATAACCTGATGATTGCCAGCATTATTGGCTACATTAATAAACCCAAGACCTGTGATAAGCATTAGCTTATTATTAAAAACATAATATCCTATATCACTATTAATATATAAGCCTCCTACATTATTATCAACAGTTTTTTTAAGAAAATGAGTATATTGGGTTGTAATATCAATGGAGAGCTTATCGTTAAATGCATAATGGCCAACAAAACCAAAACCAGCATTCATAATACTAGAAGTAGCTCTAATAGATTGATCAACCACACTATTGCCCATAGGAATATTAAATCCTGCAATTGCTGCTATTCCAAATTTCTCTTTTTGGAAAAGAATATATCTCACACCAACTTTTGCCACATCTAATGTTGAAGAAACTGACAGCCCAAACTCTACCTTATTAAACAAGCCATAGGTAAATCTAAAATTCATGCCACTAACATGATTTACACTATCCGAGGTAGAGAACAAATTATTTATATTTCCGGAGCTATCCCAGTACCTATAAGACTTAGCAAATGTAAAACTTGGTTCAAATTCAATGTTATTATGGTCGACGACATCCACAGTAAGAGATGAAATTTTAGAAGCCGATAATCCACCTATTTGAGCATAAACATGAGATGATATTACGATAAATATGATTATTACTCCTTGCTTCATAAATAATAAATTGGTTATAATTAGAATCTTTTTACAAAGATAAATAATATTAATTAAGTAGTTTTAACTATATTTTATTTAATCTGCAAAAAATAGTAAAAGAGCTTTGCTTATCTTTGCCCATTATTAATTTTAATTCATTTTAAACCATAACTATAAGCTTGTAATTCACAAAAAAATAACATTACAGTTTATGGCTATACTTTTTAGTTTATAATTTAAAACACAATAATTATGGCAAATACTGCAAAAATAATTACATCTAACAGATGGAGTAATGTTTTAATAAATGCATTACTAACTCTAACTATAGGAATAGTTTTAGTCTTTGTTCCAGACACTGTATATTCAATGATAATAATAGGAATTGGAATTGTAATGATAACAAGTGGCATAGGGTTTTTACTATATAATTATATGTCAAAAACTGTATCGCCAAAGGCTAAAACCATGTTATTTGTACAAGCAATAATAAATATTATTGTTGGTCTTTTCATGGTATTTCAAAGCATTATTGTATATAATTCTATAATCTATTTTCTAGCTATATGGCTAATAATTACTGGGGCAATGCAACTATTCTCTGCACCATCACAAAAAAACATTATTCCGAATACTAATGTTATATTACTCAACGGAGTAATTGCTTTAGGGCTAGGGGTTATAATACTTATTTGGCCGCAGTTTCCATTAGTATTTATAGGATACTTAACTATCTTTATTAGTACAATTCTATTTTATTACAGCTATATTTCTTTCAAACATCGCAATCAAAATATTAATTTTAATTATGAAAACACTGTAGATGTTGAAGAAATTATTGACAACAAAAAGTAAATCATCATGTCATTTATAACAAAAGAAAAACTCTTTAGCACAAAGTGGTTTAAGGCATATTCATTAATAATTATTGGCACCTTTATAATGGCCTTAGGATTTGTGCTATTTATTAGCCCATATAAATTTGCACCAGGCGGAGTTTATGGAATAGCAATAGTACTTCACCACCTTTTTGGTTTACCAATTGGACTTACTGGATTAGCAATAGATATTCCACTTACAATATTTGGAATATGGATGTTAGGTCCTCGTTTTGGTGCTAAAACAATTACGGGGATGCTTACCCTGCCAATATGGATGACTCTTTTAGAATACTTCTATGGCTATGAAGCTTTTGTGCCAGATCAACCTTTATTATCAGCATTATATGGAGGTGTGATTGTGGGACTTGGGCTTGGCATGGTATTTAAATCCAAGGCCACCTCTGGTGGTAGCGATATTATTGCCATGATTATTAGCAAATACACTCATATGCCCCTGGGGCAGCTAATGATATATGTTGATTCCGTTATTGTACTTATCAGCTGGGTAGCCTTCAAAGACCCAATGATTCCTCTTATTTCATGGGTAATAATTTTTATTACAGGAAAAGTAATCGACATTGTACTAGAGGGAATGAGCTATGATAAAACTCTTTTCATAATTTCTGATAAGAATAAAGAAATTGGGGATAAGATTGTTAAAGATTTAAGGCGAGGAGGAACCTACTTTGCAGGTAGTGGAGCATATAATGGCGCTGAACGCACTATGATTTTTACAGTTTTAAGCCGTCGCGAGATGATGATTTTAATGTCGTATATCAATGAAATTGATCCCAATGCTTTTGTAACGGTTGTAAATGCCAACGAAGTATTAGGTGATGGATTTAAGTCATTGAAAGACAAAGTAGATGAAGACTAGATTACTGCGATAGTAGGAACATAATTTGATTAATTATGAGTGAGGCATACGAACTAGGCAAGCAAGGTGAAGAAATAGCTGTAGAATATTTAATTAGTAAAGGGTATAAAATCCTAAAACGAAATTGGTATTTTGGGAAATTTGAATTAGACATTATAGCTATTGATAATAACACTTTAGTTTTTGTAGAAGTTAAAACTAGAAGTGCTGACTATTGGGTAGAACCAGAGTTATCATTAACCAACAAACAGCAGGGCTTTATCATTAAAGCAGCCAATGGTTTTATAGATACACATTCTTACGATATGGAGGCTAGGCTTGATATAGTTTCTATCGTAATACATCCGCAAGGTAAAGATATAAAGCATATTGAAGAAGCTTTTTATCCTTATATGCGATGAGGTTGGGAAGTGGGGCCCGATAACCATCGTGATGGGAATGGGTTAATCATTTAATATTTTAATTAGTAAGACATAGAAAGTGCTAAAAACAATATAGATGCGCAAATTACATATTTTATATTTCATACTTATAACGATAATACTGAGCTCATGTGCTACAGTTTTAGGAGGTAAAAGAAATACTATTTCTACAAAAAACTCAAATCCTCCTCAGGCAAAGATTTACCTCCACAATAAGGAAATCGGACAAGGGGATTTTAAAATCAAAGTGTCAAAATACGATTTGCAGGAAGGTGATTTGCTTTTAATAAAAAGTGACGGATATATTACTGATACCCTAATTGTTGAAAGAAAAATAAATAATTGGTATGCAGCATCTGATTTCATTACTACATTAGGGTTAAGCCTCCTTATTGATGTAGGAACAGGAAATATTTATCGTCCAAATACACAAAACATAGAAATTAATCTTAAAAAGGAAGGGAATTCAGAATGAGGTTATATTTTCTATATTTTTTAATAACAGTATCAATATCTAGTTATGCACAGCAAAAGAAACAGCCTTGGGAAGGAAAAAAGAATTATGGCTTTTTCAATACAATTGAGCTACATTCAGCACATGGAGTATTTCTGAAAAACAGCTCTCAACTTGATGAAATAATGGATAATCCATATTCTGACCTTGCATTAAGAATTGGCATTCAAAGTACGGGAGAAGAACTCTGGGAGCAAATACTTGGTTACCCTATATATGGTATGGGGTTTTATAATGCTCATTTTTATAATAGCGACCCTCTAGGCTCTCCTGCAGCAATATATCTATTTATAAATGCTCCCATAAAACGATGGGATAGATTTTCAATAAAATGGGAGCTCGCAGCAGGCTTATCTTATGGATTTCACCCTCATGATTCAGTTGAAAATCCTGATAATAATGTTATAGGATCAAAAAAGAATGTATATTTTCATGGTAAAGTAATTGCAGAATACAAGATTAATGAACGATGGGACTTTGGCTTAGGAGGAGGATTCAATCATTTTTCAAATGGCTCTACTCAAACACCAAACCTAGGAATAAACCTAGTAGGGATAACACTTAATGCTCGTTATAATTTTAATGCCGTAAAATCGCTAACAAAAAATATAGATCCAAATTACCAACCACAAATACGGCCTGATTTTGTGCCAAAGAAAATACCTAAAACTAAAACACAACACGAACTTAGCATATATTATGCCGCTGGAGGTAAAGCTACTACCACACAATATACTGACGGCCCAATATATTTTATTAGCGCTTTAAGTGCTGATTATCACTATAAATACTATCATATAGCACAGATAGGTTTTGGCTTTGATTATTTTTATGAAGCAGCACTAAAAGATTATCAAAACATTGAAGATCCTAGTTTTAGTGATTTAACATATACAGGATTTCATTTATCTCATATTTTATATTTTGATAAATTGGCATTGATTTTTCAACCAGGAATATATATTAGTAATAACGTAAAGCATAAAACAAATACATATATGCGTGTTGGAGGCAGATATGATGTTACAGATAAATTCTTTATTCAAGTAGCATTAAAAACTCGCAATGGCGCCACTGCCGATTTTATTGAATGGGGATTGGGGTATAAGTTTATTTATAAGAATTAGGAATGGGGAATGAAAGAATTGAGAATTGGGAATTACGAGTTGGAATTGTATTCTATCATAAACTCCAACTCGTAATTCCTATTTTTTAATTCTCAACCTATCTAATAATGAACCATTGAGTATACCGAATTTACTTTTGGAAGTTTATCTTGCCCTTTTAAGAAATCAAGCTCAATAAGGAAGTTCACGTGTAATTCTTTTACATCAAATTTATTGATTAGCTTTATGGCCGCAGAAGCGCTTCCTCCTGTTGCCAATAAATCATCATGAAGAAGCACAATATCATCATTGCTCAATGCTCCCTTATGAATTTCAATACTGTCGGTACCATATTCCAAATCGTACTGTACTTTATAAGTTTCAGCAGGCAATTTACCAGGCTTACGCATCAAAACCATGCCAGCACCAAGTTTATATGCCAATATACTTCCAAGAATAAATCCACGAGATTCGATTCCTACTACTTGTGTAATACCCATATCCTTATATTTCTCATAAAGTAAGTCAGCCGTTTCGCTAAGAACATCAGCATCTTTAAGGGCAGTGGTAATATCTTTAAAAATTATACCTGGTTTTGGAAAATCTATTACATCTCTAATGGCATTCATAAATTTTTCTTGAGTCGTCATGGCTTCTTTATTTTTAAATATCTAAATGATTTTTACTTTTATATCTATAGTTACTAGAATAAATAATATAGATCTACACCTTATATTATTTAGACAACAAATATACTTATTTTATTATGTGAAATATAACTATCTAACTAACAATTGCACTGTTGTACGTGATTTTTGTTCCAGAAAAACCTCTCTACTACCCACCAATTCGTCTATCAGTTCTTGATTATAATTTTGAATGGTAATAAGCTCCATATCATCATTATATCGCACTTTAAATAATTGCTGTATATCATTAATAAAATCCTTAACCTGCACCTTATTATCCAAACATAAAGAGAAACTTATCGCAGAGTTTTGCATTAAATTCACTCTTAGATTATTATTATTTAGCTCCCTAAATATAATAGATAAGCTATCCTCTGTAATAAATGAAAAATCACGAGCTGAAAGAGAAACTATAACCTGGTTTTTCTTAATAATATACGAAGGCACCATAGAATCAGCAAAAGCGTCTTTCTGCACAGTTGTTCCTTTTTCATTAGGCTCCAAAAATGATTTTATATATAAAGGAATGCTCTTTTTCTTTAGTGGCTGAATAGTTTTAGGGTGAATAATACTCGCTCCATAATAAGCCAATTCTATTGTTTCGCGATAACTAATAAAATCAAGTTTATATGTATTATCGAAATATTTAGGGTCAGCATTAAGCAAGCCTGGCACATCTTTCCAAATAGTTAGATATTGGGCATCGAGAGCATTTGCAAATATTGCTGCAGAATAATCAGAGCCCTCTCTACCAAGAGTGCTACATTCGCCCGACACTGTTTTAGCAATAAATCCTTGCAATATTACTATATCATTATTATCGAAAAGTGGGTTTATTTTACTACTAATTTTCTTAGAACTTTCGTCCCAAAGTACTCTAGCATCAATATATTTATCTTCTGTAATTATTAACTCTCCAGCGTCTTGCCAAATACTTGCAATACCCAGTTTAAGTAAAAATTGATTAATAATTATTGTAGAAAGCACCTCGCCAAAACCAACAAACTCTGCATAAGCCTTATTAGTATCAAGATTATTAGAATTTACAAATAATCGCATTTGCTTATATACAGTACCTACCCTATTGTATATCTTACTTTCTAAGTCCAAAAATAACTTATTAATAATACTATTATGAAAATTCTCAACGGCAGTTATTAGGATGTCAAAATCCTTACTATCAGCTTTAAGTATCTTTTCTAGAGCATTGGTAGTTTTACCCATAGCAGAAACCACAACAACCATTTTTTGGCCATTATAATCGCTAATAATATCACCAACATTGCGAACTGCTTTTGCTGACTTTACCGAGGCTCCTCCAAATTTAAATACTTTCATTTATGTTGTTATTTTTATATTTTTTTTGCTTTATAAGTATAAAGATAATACTCCAAAAAAAGCAAACAATAAACTTGCAATCCCATTACTAGTAAAAAATGCTAGGTTTACTTTTGATAAATCATTAACCGAAACAAGTGAATGCTGACGATGTAGAAGATAAATAAAAATTCCGGCACCAATCCAATACCAATAACCAGAAGGTAATAAATATCCTGCAATAACAACCAAAATAGCACTAATAATATGTAATGATTTAGACACCTTTAAGGCATTACTTTTTCCTAATATAGACGGAATACTTTTCAACCCATTTTCTTTATCAAACTCCTCGTCCTGCAATGCATATATTATATCAAAACCCGCAGTCCAGAAAAGAACAAGAAAAGAAAAAAGAATAGGTATAATACTATTAAACTCACCTGTAACAGATAAGTAAGCACCTATTGGAGCCAATGACAAGCCTAGACCTAATACTAGGTGGCATAATGGTGTAAATCTTTTGGTATAACTATACCCAAGCACTACAAACAATGCAATAGGCGACAGATAAAATGTGAGAGAATTGATTAAATATGCTGTAATTACAAACAATAGTGAGTTAATAATAACAAATATCAATGCGTTTTTAGGAGATATTATTCCTGAAGCAAGTTCTCTAGATTTTGTTCTATCATTAAGCACATCTATATCTCTATCGAGATACCTATTGAAAGCCATTGCAGCATTTCTTGCAAAAATCATTGCAAAGATAATGTAGATAAATATTCGATAGTCAAAAGCCACATCATTAAGTTTTATTCCTAAAAAAAAACCATAAATAGCAAAAGGCATAGCAAAAATACTATGCGAAAATTTCACCATTGAAAGATATTTCTGAATTTTCTGCATTATAAAAAATAAAGTTGGCAGTCAGTAGTCAGCTCTCAGTAGGCAGTTCTCAGTCTACAGTCAGCAGTATATTATACTGAGGACTGTAGATTGTCGGCTGAAGACTG
>JAGLDA010000131.1 GCA_023145955.1 Bacteroidales bacterium | reverse complement strand
ATGATGCAATGGACTGCTTCAAATTCCTATAAAAGCTTTCAGTTATATGTGCATCACACCGATTCTGTTAGAGAGTGGGCATATGATAGAGGTTCTCCTATTGGAGAATTAAATTTAGGTTTAGACCAAGCACTTGAAAAAGGATGGTATGTTATAGATATGAAAAAGGATTGGAAAGTAATTTACAACTAAATTAATAATGATGGAAAGTAACGAAAAACAATATAATAAATCAATTATTACAGCATTAAGGATTGGTTTTATAGCTTTACTATTAGTTTGGTCTTTTGAAATTATCAAGCCATTTATCATGCCTGTTTTATGGGGTTTAATTATAGCAGTAGCGATAAACCCTTTGCATAAAAGATTCTCTAAACTATTAGGAGATAGAGAAAAACTATCATCAATATTAATAAGCATAATTTTTTTGGGCTTATTGATTATTCCATCGGTGTTATTTATTAATTCAATAATTAGTAGCGTACAAAATATTGTAGAGCTTATAGAAAATGGTAAATCAATAATTCCACCTCCAACAGAAGATGTTGCTAATTGGCGTTTTATCGGTAAGCCTATTTATGATATTTGGCTTTTAGCTTCAAATAGTATTGAAGATTTAATAATAAAATACGCACCTCAACTAAAAGCATTTGCCCCCAATCTACTTTCCATGGTAACGGGATTAACCACTACTTTTATTTTATTCTTAATATCAATAGTCATTAGTGGAGCATTACTTACTCAAGATAAATATGCGGAAAAATCAGCAAAATCTATATTTACAACACTACTTGGAGTTCAAGGCGAAAACTTTGTTGCCCTTTCTGTTGCAACTATACGTAGTGTGGTGCAAGGAGTATTAGGTGTAGCCTTAATACAAGCATTTTTAGCAGGAATTGGTTTTTGGGCTATTGATATGCCTGCAGCAGGATTATGGACATTAATGATTTTATTTGCAGCAATTATGCAGTTACCAACCATATTAATTATGGCTCCACTAATTATTTATAGTTTTACTTATGCGGGAACAACTCCTGCTGTAATTTTTACAATATGGGCACTTCTTGTGGGTTTAAGCGATAACATACTAAAACCAATGCTCCTAGGTAGAGGTGTTGATGTGCCAATGTTAGCAATTTTATTAGGCGCAATAGGCGGTATGATGATGAGTGGAATTATTGGGCTTTTTGTGGGCGCAGTGGTTCTTACATTAAGTTATAAGGTTTTTACTGCTATTTTTGTTAATGATGTTTTAGAAGAAGAAATTAGTGAGGTCAAGAAATAAAATAATATTCGTACTATTAATGCTAATTTCTGCTCAAACTTATGGACAGAAAATACAGAAGTTGTTTATCGATACTCTCGATAATGCTTTTGATATAAGTCATTATATGTATAATTTGAATGGCTTATTACCAATCTTATCACCAATAACAGAACCAGCTGTTGGTTTTGGAGCAGCACTTGCAACAGTATATTTTATTCCAAAAAAGAAAAACGATTCTATTAAATTTCAGATGC
The DNA here is from genome assembly GCA_023145955.1 of Bacteroidales bacterium. GTDB lineage: Bacteria > Bacteroidota > Bacteroidia > Bacteroidales > UBA1556 > UBA6267. The sequence continues at coordinate 6,601 of JAGLDA010000131.1, read as the reverse complement.
CAGATATTGCTGCATTGGCAGTTGGTTTAACCGAAAATGGAACTTGGTTTGTTGGTGGCGGATATTTAGGTTTTTGGAATAAAGATAAGATTCGTTACAGAGGAGTTGCTGGTTACGGAGATGTTAAACTTAAGTACTATGGCTTGGGTAACGAATTTCTTGCTAAAAACCCTATAAATTTTTCTTTAAATAGTACATTCTTATTACAGCAAGCACTATTTCGTATAGGAAATAGTAGATTTATGGTAGGTGGAAAATATATTTATTCTAAATCTAAGGTTACAATTTTTGATGGTTCTCAATCGGAATGGATAAAGCCCCAAGATGTAAATGTGCAAAATTCTGGTGTTGGAATTATTGCAGAATATGAGAATTACGATAATTTTCTTTCACCAAATAAAGGAATACGAATAAATGTAAACTACATACAGTTTTTAGAAGGCTTAGGAGGTGATTTAGACTTTGGAAAAGGAACTTTTTTTGTAAATTACTATGTTCCAGCAATAAAGAATAAGTTAATAAGCGGGTTTAGATTTGAATCTCAAATTGCAACAGGCTCATCACCTTTCTATATGAAACCATTTGTCAATTTGCGCGGTGTGCCAGCAATGAAATATCAAGGGGATATTGTAAGTCTTATTGAAACAGAACAGATGTTTTTAATTAATAACAGATGGGGTTTGGTTGGTTTTGGAGGAATTGGAAATACTTATAATACTGATGCCGATAATACTGATATAATATCTGCATGGAATTATGGAGGAGGTTTTCGATACTTAATAGCAAGAAAACTTGGATTACGAATGGGAATAGATGTTGCAAAAAGCGCTAATGATTGGGGTATTTACATTATCTTTGGCAGTGCATGGATTAAATAATTTAATACTAATATAATTTTTAATAATGAAGAAACTATTACTTATTTCAATACTTACTTTGATTGGCATTACGTCTCAATCTCAAATACTTATCACTTTATTATTAGGTGATAAACTCAATCAACCAGGTTTAGAATTTGGTCTTGAAGGAGGCGCAAATTGGTCACAGATTTCAGGTTTAGAAAACGAAAATTTTCTAACAACCTTTAATATGGGTTTCTATTTCGATATTAGGCTTAAAAACCAGTTATCACTATACACCGGTGTATTAGTAAAAGCCAATTTAGGAAGCGATAAAATAACAGATAATGATCTTATAAAAATGGATGCTGAATTCTATAAGGACCAAACAGGAACAAGATTAGTTGGAGACTATAGACACAGAATGAGCTATTTTTTAGTACCTATATTATTCAAATACAAATTCAAAAATCAGATTCATATTGCAGCAGGCCCTCAATTGGGATTGATGTATAAATCGTGGATAGAATTCAATTCGGATATAGATGGAAAGGATGCAACTATTAAAGATTATAACAGAGAGGACATTAATAAATTAGATGCTGGTATAGCTGTTGGACTTGGTTACAGACTTTTTAAAGGTACTGGCTGGACTATTAGTGCTAAATATTACTACGGTTTTGTTGATGTATATAAAAATATATCAGGAACAAAAAATAGTTCAATATTTATGGAAGTTTGTATTCCTGTTGGAGCAGGAAAAAAACCTTCCAAGGATAAAAAATAATCTATTTTATCATAAAATAAAAATTTAAAATTAGCTATGAATATAAAATTAGCTGTACTAATTGATGGCGACAATATACCTTCTGCCTATGTAAAAGAAATGATGGAAGAGATCGCCAAATACGGAAGTCCTACCATCAAGAGAATTTATGGCGATTGGACAAAGCCTAATCTTTCAAAATGGAAAAATATTCTCCTTGAAAATGCAATCACCCCCATTCAACAATATGGTTATACAACAGGGAAGAATGCTACGGATTCAGCAATGATAATTGACGCTATGGATATTTTATATTCAGAAAAAGTTAATGGATTTTGCTTAGTATCAAGCGATAGTGATTTTACCAGGTTAGCTACTCGCCTAAGAGAGGCAGGCATGCAAGTAATAGGTATGGGTGAGAAAAAAACCCCAAATCCATTTATTGTAGCTTGTGACAAATTTATTTATATTGAAATTCTTAAATCCAAAACAAAAGAAAAAAATTCCGAAACCGAAAAAGGCTTAGATAAAGAAACCTTTGATAAAATTAGTACTAAAGATATTAAATTAATTGCAACTACAATTAATGACTTATCAGATGATGAAGGATGGGCATTCCTAGGAGATGTTGGTGGATTATTGCAAAAGAAGCGACCTAATTTTGACCCTAGAAATTATGGGTTTCAAAAGTTGACACCATTGATAAAATCAACAGGAAAGTTTGATATTGAACAAAGAGAAAGCCTGAAGGGAAAATATAAATTGATTTACGTTAAAAATAAAGAAAATCGCAAAAGCCGTAATAAATAAGTAGATAAATTACTATAATCTTTAAGCACTATTTTGTCCATTTTTTTCATCAATGCAATAAACTTTAGAGTTCTACAGAGCTTCGTTTGGGTTTATTAAATATTGAATTTATATTTGGATAGAATAATTACTAATCTATCATATTTTAATCTGTTTTAGCAAAGCTAAAACCTATCATAATAATCAGCGTATTTACTGTGCGAAGCACCTGTAAATCTGCGTCTAAGATATTTTCTTACTTGCTTTACTAGATAATTATTTTAGATGCTGATTATTATGATTGTTTCAGCGAAGCTGAAATAAAATACCCACAACAAAACCAGTAGAACCAACTTTAGTTCTGCTTGGGTCAAAAAAGAAACAATAATCTAGCTATTACATAAGCGGCATTAAATATCTCGAAAAACTATTTTATAAATTTTATAATTGCATTTACTTTTGCTATTGCGACGTGCAAGCTAGCCGTAAAAAACGCATACAAATCTACCGTCAGTTCTAATGTTAAAATAGGTACTTTTGCACAGATTTTTAATGGCAATTTTCATTAAGATTCTTAATTGATATATTACAAGTTTATGTTTTGAAAAAAAGGATTCTTCTGTCAAGAAAAACTAAAAGATTTATTAAAAATATATTTTCCAATAGGCCTTATAATCCATATAATTTACTGTCTAACCAATATTATTTCTTAATAAACTTAGCCCTAAACACTTCACCATTTTGCATAATTCCTTGTACTATATAAACTCCTGCAGATAGGCCACTAACATCAAGCTTGTATTCTTTCTGCTGCACACTCTTAGTTATAACTTCTTTTCCTTGAATATTATACAAATGTATTGTTTCTATAATATTGTTTTTATTCTTAATAATAATAGCATCGGCACTTGGGTTAGGATAGATATCTATATTCTTATAATTAGTTATACTTGTATTAATACCCACATTACTGCTTAGCTCAATAATCCATGCATCAGTATAATCATCTCCATTATTATTACGAGCATTCTCCGTTTTATCTCCAGAAATATCAGAGTTAGAACCTCCTATTGCAATAAAATTGTTTCCACCATTATATAAAACATCTCCTAAATTCTCATTTTTATTTCCTGCTATAGTTTTATCCCAAATAATACTACCATCAGTTTTGATATTTAAAAACCAGTAATCACTACTTATTGAAGCCTCTGTTTTGTTACCAGAAATTGGAGAACCCGAACTTGCGCCTATTAATAAATTGTTTTTATCATCAACTATAATACTTGAACCTATATCACCACCACTTCCACCATAAACTTTCTGTAAAACTACATTCCCGGCAGTATCCATTTTATTAAGCCATAAATCTAGAGCACCAAAACTAGACACTGTTTTTGTACCAGATATACCTGATAATGTAGAAGACAAACAGTAAATATAATCCCCATCAAAAGCTACTTTTACTAATAAATACTCTTCATCCATACCTCCTAAAGTTTTATCCCACAATACAGTATTAGTCAAAAAATTATATTTAATAATCCAAAGATCTTGTCCTTCAAATGACAAATGGTTTGGGTCGTCATTTATTTTACCTTCGGTTTTTTCACCAGAAACTGGAGAAGATGATGTTCCTAGAACAATAATCTCTTCATCAGAAACTTGTACTAAGTCGCTGAACTTATCCCAACTGGAACCGCCAAAAGTTTTATCCCATAATTTATTCCCCAAGGAATCTATACTAAATACCCAATAATCATAACTACCTCTACAATCCTCCGTTTTATTACCAGAAATATTTGACCCAGATGAAGTTCCAATTGCATAATTACTGTTATTTAATTTAATGATTTTAGCAGCAAAATTTTCATTATAAGTTCCTCCATAAACATTTTGCCATTTAATATTTCCTACACTATCAGTACATACCACCCAAACATCATTACTACCATAATTAGCAACTGTCTTATCATTAGAGATTGGAGAGTCTGAAACACCTACAATTATTATATCATTATTAGGAGTAACAATCATATCATAAACTTCATCCATCATACTACCACCAAACGATTTTTGCCAAGCTATAGTAAGATCATTATTTAAGCCAACCAGCCAATAATCCATATAACCTTTTCGCGCTTCTGTTCTATCAAATGAAACATTAGAACTAGATCTTATTACAGTAACATATCCATTATTTAGTTTTTTAATACTTACTCCTTCATCTACATTTGAACCTCCAATTGTTTTTTGATTACCTATGGTAACTTGCTGAGCAATTATTGTATTTGACATAAAAAACAATAATAAAAATAGTAAGATAATTCTTCTTTGGTTTGTGATTGTTTTCATAATTAATTAGTAAATTCAACTAGCAAATGTAACATTTTATTTTATAAAATTATCTAAAAAAACCATAAAAATTCAAAGGGTAGGTTCAACTAGCAAATGCAACATTTGAGTTTATAAAATTATCTATAAAGGTCATAAAAATTCAAAGTGTTTTCAATCTAAGAAATAAGTACTTTTGCACAGATTTTTAATGGCAATTTTTATTATGGATATAGCAAGTAAATACAACGCAAAAGAGATAGAGGAAAAATGGTATCAGCATTGGCTTGATAAAGACTATTTTCACTCAGAAGTAGATGATAGAGAAGCATACACTATTGTAATACCTCCACCAAATGTTACTGGAGTATTGCATATGGGACATATGCTTAATAATACTTTGCAGGATGTATTGGTACGCCGCGCACGTATGCAAGGCAAAAATGCTTGTTGGGTACCTGGTACCGATCATGCTAGTATTGCCACCGAGGCCAAAGTTGTTGCTAAACTAAAGGAAGAAGGAATAAAGAAAAGTGATTTATCACGCGACGAATTTCTTGGCCACGCTTGGGATTGGACTCATAAGCATGGTGGAATTATCCTAGAGCAATTGAAAAAACTTGGTGCTAGCTGCGATTGGGATCGTACAAAATTTACCATGGATGATGATATGTCGGAATCGGTACAGCAGGTTTTTATCGATTTGCATAATAAAGGACTAATTTACCGTGGTTTTCGTATGGTAAACTGGGATCCAGAGGCCAAAACTACCGTTTCGGACGAAGAAGTTATTTATAAAGAAAAGAATGGTAAGCTGTATTATATGCAGTATAAAATTGAAGGTGAGGATAGCTTTGTAACCATTGCTACCACTCGTCCTGAAACTATTCTTGGCGATACTGCTGTTTGCTATAATCCCAATGATGAACGATTTACTCACCTTAAAGGAAAACGTGTAATTGTGCCTATTGCTAATCGTTCAATTCCATTAATTGAGGACGACTATGTGGATATGGAATTTGGGACAGGTTGTCTAAAAATTACTCCTGCCCACGACCCTAATGATAAGGAAATTGGCGAACGTCATAAACTTGATGTTATTGATATTTTTAACGATGACGCCACTCTTAATGAGCATGGATTGCATTATAAAGGCATGGATAGATTTGCCTGTCGTAAAGAAATTATTAAAGAATTAAAAGAAAATGGTAGTCTAATAAAAACTGAAGACTACAAAAATAAAGTAGGAACAAGTGAGCGTACAGGTGCTATTATTGAGCCTAAGTTGTCGTATCAGTGGTTTCTTTCAATGGAAAAACTTGCAGAGCCTGCACTAAAAGCTGTGATGGATGATGTTGTAGAGCTTGTTCCCAAAAAATTCAAAAATACATATCGCCACTGGATGGAGAATGTTCGCGATTGGAATATCTCACGTCAGCTTTGGTGGGGACATCGTATTCCAGCATGGTTTTATGGTGATGGCATGAACGATTTTGTGGTTGCTAATGACGAAAATGAGGCTTTAGAACTCGCTAAAGAGAAATTAGGAAAAGCTGATTTGACTTTAAACGACCTGCGTCAAGAAAGTGATGTGCTTGACACATGGTTCTCAAGTTGGTTGTGGCCAATATCTGTTTTTGATGGCATTCGTAATCCTGATAATAGAGAAATAAACTACTATTACCCAACAAATGACCTAGTTACAGCACCAGAAATTATTTTCTTTTGGGTAGCTAGAATGATAGTTGCAGGATATGAGTGGAGAGGCGAAAAACCTTTTAATGCTGTTTACCTAACAGGAATTGTACGTGATAAACAGGGTCGTAAAATGTCTAAAAGTTTAGGAAATTCTCCCGACCCCATTAAGCTAATGAAT
>JAGLDA010000130.1 GCA_023145955.1 Bacteroidales bacterium | reverse complement strand
GGTATACAACATTTACCTTATCAGCAGAAACTGTAGCTGATGGCTTAATTACTGTATATGATGAATTAAAATAATACGGCTTATAATTACCATCAGCATCTTTCATTTGAATATAACCAGCATAGGAAAATTGACCTGTTGCACCAGTTTTAACCTTAAATAATGTAATACCGTTAGTAGCTTCATTAATTTGAGTAATACCTTCATCTTTCATTTCAGAAATAGCCATAGTATCAGCACCAATTTTGATGCTAACTTTAGGGATTTCTGTTGCAGAATAAGCAGCAACAAAAATATCAGCTTCATAGTCAGCGCCAGCAATTACAACATTTGATTTTGGAATTACAGCAGCTCTAATAGCGTCAAATTTAAGACTCTTAGCATCTATATAGCTATATAGAGTACCTATAACCTCTGCTTCAGTATTTAATACCTCCGAAATATACTTATTTAAAAGCACAATATCAGCTGCTAATACAGTATGATAAAAAGAGTTATACTCCCAATCTTGCCACTTTCGAGCAACAGAATTATAAACTCTTTCCGTATTTAAACCAAGTTGTATGGTTTTTTTATCCTCATCAGTAAGCATATCATATATCGCTGCATTATATTCAGCAAATTTTCTTTTAAGATATTTAGCTCTGCCCTCACCAATAAGTTTACTATTCTCAGGATCAAGAATAGCCATTGGCTCATTATATTTATCCTTTTTAGTAAGGAATCCTACAGGAATATTATGCGCGAAATCAATAATTGTATCATGATCATCGTCACCTACTTCAAAAACAAAGTCTTGAGTAAACTCACTACCAAATTCAGTAACAATAATTAAAGTATCAATTACAGATCTAATTTCAACAATTAAATCATCAGAAAGTCTTTTAACTTCCTTGGCTTTATCATAAAAAGGTTTTACCTTATCTGGGTTATTAAGATATTGACTTGCGAATGCAGTCATTAAGACCTCATTCTTTTTGCCGAAATTCTCATTTGTTTGCACCATACTATCATTTACAAGTACAAATGCATTAAGAATATCGGCGGATACGTTAAGTGCTAGAAGTGCGGTATAGAATAAGTACATCATACCTATCATCTTCTGCCTTGGTGTTTCTTTTCCTCCACTCATGGGATTATTAGTTTATAGATTAATAATTAAATAAATTACCTGATTAACGCTGAACATTCATTGCGTTAAGCATATTACCATAAACATTATTCAATGCTTCTACATTCTTAGCTAACTCATCAGCTTGCACTTTATACTTTTCAGTATTAGCAACACTCTCTTCAAGATTAGATAAGAAACTAGTCATAGTAACTCCCATTTTATCAAACACTTCTGTTTGTTGATTCGAATTCTGTAATTGTAATTCATAAACAGAATTAAGTGCACTAAGATTTGTAGATACTTTTGTAAGTTCATCATTAAATGCTCCACCATCAATTTCGGAGAAATCAATAGCCTCAGCCGATTTTGCAATCTTCTCAGTAGATTCTGTCAAAATATTTCCAGTTTTCACATAACTTTCAGACAATGTCTCCATTTCTTCTGAAGCTTTACGTACTGTATTAGCATATTCTCCAGAAGCAACAGAAGCATCACTAATATCAGTCATATTAGATGCATTATCACTAAGGTTACGTAAACCTGTTCCTAAACTTTCGATCAATTCTGGACCAATTTTAGCGTCAGTAAGCATATCGTCTAATTCTTCAGTAACAGATTTATCAGGAGTAATTCCCATCATAGCATCTAATTCAGCTGAATGCTGTTCTTCATACATTCCTGCTAATTCAGGATATACTAGACTCCAATCTGGTTCAACATGAGGTGCTTCAAAAGCAGAAAAGAAGAAAATAAAAGATTCTGTCAATAATCCAACAATAAGCATCTCGTCTGCTCCTGGATAGTGATTAATCTTAAATAATGCTCCCAAAATTACTACTGCAGCTCCCCAGCCATACAGCTTTGTCATAAAACTCTTAAATCCTTTACTTCTTACGATACTATCTATACTCATAATAAAATAATTTAATTTGTTTGGTTAATTTTAATTGTGTGTGTTCTATATTATATTTCTATTGATATACATTTGATGAATTAGGACCATCGCCTTTTGCTCTACCTAAGTATGTTTGAACATTACGAAATCCAATATATGCTTTTGCCGTATCTTGATACTCATAAGTACGAGCACTAGTACGTGTATAATATCCAACATCTTTCCAAGAACCACCTCTAATAACTCTTCTTTTAAGAGCAGGAGTTAATTCATCATCAAAACCATTCTCCATTACAGAACGAGAAAGGGACATATTCATATCATGAGCGAAACGATAAGCCGACTCTTCAAACGAATCATCACACCATTCTGCAACATTACCAGACATATCATATAAACCATAATCATTTGGAGCATAATGGCCAACTATTAATGTATGGAATCCACCATCATCAACATAATTACCACGAAGTGGCTTAAAGTTAGCTAAGAAGCAACCATTAGAGTTACGAATATAAGGACCACCCCAAGGGAACGGATTTAATTCTAAACCTCCACGAGAAGCATATTCCCACTCACCTTCCGTTGGAAGTCTAAAATCATTCCAGAAAGTAGCACCATGCTTTTGGTGATGACTTCTTTTCATACCTGTTCTCCAAATACTAAAAGCACGTGCTTGAATCCAACTTACACCAACAACTGGGTAATGATCGTAAGCTTGATGCCAAAAATAGTTTTGAGTCATAGGCTCATTATATGAGTAAGCAAAATCATGTACCCAACATAAAGTATCAGGATATACATTATCACTACGATATTTTATAAAATTCACTCTTTCTTCCATTCTACTAAAGTGACCATTAGTACGGCTACTTCTTAATGCAGCTTTCTTAAAATCTATCCAGTAATAAGAAAACATAAGTTTTGTTACATCTACCTGTCGGATATGATAATAACGAGGACTTCTATTTGTACCAGGAATTTCATCAGGAATATAAAAGCCTTCATTCTCAAGCAATGTTACAGTACTCTCATACTCAGAATCATCCATGTCATCATATTGAATTTCTTCGTCCCAATTAATAGGATTATGAATCTGACCTTGTTCCATAACTTCAAAAGGATCACCATCTTTATTACGTTTAAGATGATTACCAAAAACTTCCTCATCACCAAGCTCACCAAGGATAACGTGAGCAATAGAATCTCGTACCCAATTTACAAACTGGCGATATTCATTATTAGTAATTTCTGTTTCGTCCATATAAAATGCTTGAACAGAAACTGTTTTTGAAGGATTAGCTTGACCATAAAGAACATCTTGATCAGAAGCACCCATATTAAAGCTTCCCATTGGAATAAAAAGCATACCATATGGATCATCTTGATACCATTCTTCACGATCTTGAACACCAGTTAGTTCGCCATTTCCGCTTCCACAAGAAGCAAGAAATACCACTAATGCACTTATAACAAGTACATTCTTCAAGTTGTTAATAATTTTTATTGACATAATTCAACTTTTCGTTTATATGAAAGAATCTTGTACGAGACTCTTAATATTTTGTTTCAATTTATTATAAATATAACACTGTTCCGTGTTTTTCATGTTTAGGTGGAATTACTATTTTAAAACAGTATTTTATGAATATCTCAAAAGAACCACCTGTTCCTGAGCCCATTTTTGATGTAGTAATATCATATGACAAACCACCCATTAAACCATTTAAAAAACCATCCACTACTTTATAACCAGCTAATACAGATACAGCATCTGTTGCTCTGTACGTAACGCCAGCATACATCTGTTTATTGTACCAAGCTAACATATTAATATCAAATTGTGCTGAAGATGTTCCAGCAACTTTAACCAATACATTAGGGTTAAGAACTATAGAAGGCATCATAGGAAGTTGAAAATAGTAACCTCCAGTAATAAATGAGTGATTTATATAATCAGGGTTTGCCAATTTATCATTTCCCGAAGCAAATTCTGCCTCAGCACCCCAAACATTTTGCATTTGAGTAAAAGATAAACCTGCATAATATTTATCAGTACTATAATAAGCTCCAAAACCCATATCAAAACCCATAGCGCTTTCGTTACCTCCCTGAAGAAGTGGATCGCTAGGATCAGTAGGTCTAAATTTAGTAAAATCTATTTGCTTATTAATAAAACCAGCTTGCAATCCAACTCCTAATTTTCCATCTCCTAATTTAAGGTGAAAAGAATAAGCTAGTCTTACACTTGTATTATTTTCAAAACCAATTTCATCTTTTGTAACAGCTAAGCCAATACCGCCCAATAACAATTTAACTGGACTTTGGGCCGCAAAGTAGAAAGTAGCAGGCGCACCTCCCTCTCCATCAGTGCCTTTATACCCCATCCATTGCTGACGAGCCAAGCCATTTATACATATCCCGTCTCCCATTCCTGTATAACCAGGGTTATAATTGAACTTTGAGAACATGAAATTTGTATACTGAACATCTTGCTGACCAACGGCTAAAACGCTGATAAACACTATGCTTAATGTTAATAAGAACTGTTTCATATTGTTATGTTTGTGCTTGTATATAAACAAGTGGCTAAAGTATAAAAAAAAGTTTAACATATTTTAATAATTCAACCAAAATTCAAAAAAAACGCTCATTTTATTTAACATTCTATAAATCATATATTAAAACAATATATTTCACAATAGAAATCACTTAATAATTCATGCATATACTTTACTATATACAATACTTAAAAATGTATTTATCTAATTGATTATAAGTGCTTTATAAGCAATCATTAAAGGTAAAATATTTGTATTATTTTCTTTATAAGAAAAAAAGAAAATATGTTTTTGTAGAAAAACTTTTAAACTTGGTTGTTAATAATTTTATCATAAATATTAAAATTTAACATTTTAATCATCTAATTAGTATCCAAAATCAGATAAAAGCTATGCTAAATATGCAATAAATATGTTAACCATTAATTGTATTATTGAATGTTTCTCTAATTCTATATAAATAAAAGGCTGTATAGCATTTCTATGTATTAGAATAAATATAAAAAAAATGATATCTTTACTACATCATTTTTTGATATACTTGCCACCATCTATCAGGTATTTCTCTATTGCTAGCTGCTTTATAATCTTTATACGAACATGGCAACATATAATGACGTCTATATTTTTCATCATTATCACCATTAAGAGGCACTTCCATCCACCATCTACCACTACGCAAACTTTCAAAGAAGACTATTGAGTGGTCTTTATCATCCACTCCAACATTATACTTTTTATAGTCTTCTTTTTGCTCATGAGGAAAATCTCCCTTTCGGTTATAAAAGCCATCCATAAAGTACCAAATAATTTGAGCGGCAAGGTGTGCTGTCATTCCATTAAAATCCTTCTCAGGGTTTATTTCGTATATCCCAAAAGAAGTGAGTTTATCACTAATACCTGCATATCTAGCTATCCTGCAAGCCTCCTCGCCATTAAATCCATTGGGAGATGTATTTTCATTAGCAGGAGCTTCATTTTGACGAATAGCACTAATATCAAAAGATACCAAATCAGCATTTCGCACCAAAGGCTCTACTTCTTCCATATTATCGCGCATTGTACCCAACCGATACACATCAAAATACAAGGATTGCATAAGCTTAACAGCCTTGCTATCTACAAAGTACGACTGATAACCAATATTAGTATAGTTAAACAAGAAATTTGGCTGATGCATTATTATTTTACTCAAGTACGATCTGGAATTAAAATATTCATCAGAATTTCCAAGGTCAAATGAAGAATCTATGGAAGCAATATTTATTACCTGCCCCATATGTTCGTATGCAGTATAATTAGCATAAGTTATATCCTGAGATCCACCAATAATTACAGGGATTATATCATTTTTCAATAGGTATTCTACAACAACTTTTACGGCAAAGTAAGTATCTTCAATATTATATCCAGCCTTTATATCTCCAAGGTCTGCAACATTCATATTCTCATTTACCAAAAACAGTTTATAAAGATATTTACGAACCTCACTGGGCGCTTTGCTACAACCGTAGTTATTAACTGAATTACGAGATTCCGCAACACCAATAATAGCCATTTGCACACCATCTAATTCAGGCAAGCCATCACCTACACTATTAACCTTAAATCGACTACCCATTTGACGGTTTGTCGACTCAGAATCATACTCAAATTCTGGTATTTCAATACTGTTAAGATAAATCGAAAGATCCATTTATTTCTCTGTCTTTATTAAATATTATTTCTTTTTCGTAGTTTTTTTCTTTGCAGCAGTCTTCTTTTTTGCAGGAGTTTTCTTCTTTGTTGTAGCCTTTTTCTTTGCAGGGGCTTTCTTCTTTGAAGGAGCTTTCTTCTTTTTTCCTTTTGGAGCAGGAGCATTTTCTATAATCTCCTTACAATCTTCAAGCGATAAAGTAGTTGGCTCCGTAGTCTTGGCAATCTTATAATTACGTTTTTCAAACGAAATATAAGGGCCAAAACGACCATTCATAATTATCAATCCTGGCTCTTCAGCAAAAGTTTTAATAGTATTTTCTCTATCTTTAGTTCGTTTTGCTTCAATTATCTCTATAGCTCTGTCGTATTCAACAGAAACAGGGTTATCATCTTTAGGAAGTGAGAAGAACTTAGAATCATGACGTACATAAGGACCAAAGCGGCCAATTGCTACCGTTACAACTTTATCTTCATATTCTCCTAATTGACGCGGGAATTTAAACAGTTCCATTGCATCTTCAAAAGTTATTGTTTCAAGATTTTGACCTTTCTGCAATCCTGCAAATTTAGGCTTTTCATCCTCGGTAGTCTCTCCTATTTGCACAATGGGTCCAAATTTTCCCATACGAACAATTACATTCTTACCCGTGGCAGCATCAACACCAAGATGACGCTCGCCGCTATGGCGTTCTGCAGTTTCTGTAGTTTCAATAACTTTAGCATGAAAATCTGAATAAAACTCTTTTATACGTTTATTCCATTGCGATTCTCCTGCAGCAATAGCATCAAATTCTTTCTCTGCTCTTGCAGTAAAATCATAGCTTAGAATTTCCTCAAAATATTTTACTAGAAATTCATTTACAATTTTACCAATATCTGTTGGGCTAAGTTTACCTTTAGAAGCTCCTGATATTTCAGAATTTACATTCTCAACAATATTTTGTGCCGACAATATTATTTCAGTATAATTTCTTTTAACACCTTCTATTTCGTCCTTAACAACATAACCTCTATTAACAATCGTTGAAATTGTAGGAGCATATGTAGAAGGTCTACCAATTCCCAACTCTTCCATCTTCTTAACTAAAGAAGCCTCAGAGAAACGAGGTGGTTGCTTAGTAAACCTCTGAACTGCATTTATTGAGTTATATAATAAAGCATCACCTGCTTCAGTCGGAGGCAACATGCCTTCCATCTGATCTACTTCTACATCTTCGTCTTGCGACACTTGATATACTTTAAGGAAACCATCAAAAATAACTATTTCACCACGAGTAGTAAAATTATACTTTTGACTTGGAGAGTCAATTGTTATAATAGTTTTCTCAAGTTTAGCATCACTCATTTGCGAAGCTAGCGTACGTTTAAGAATAAGGTCATATACTCGCTTTTGCTGGGCATCTTTACCTGCTACTTTCACACTCATATCAGTAGGCCTAATAGCCTCGTGAGCTTCTTGAGCACCTTTTATTTTCGACTTAAAACTTCTAACATTAGAGAATTCGGCACCATATAAACTAACAATCTCCTCTTTAGCCATTTTTATTGCTAAATTAGAAAGATTGATGGAGTCTGTTCTCATATAAGTAATATGTCCTGCCTCGTATAATTGCTGAGCCAAGGTCATGGTTTTGGATACAGAGTATCCCATTTTTCTATTTGCCTCTTGCTGAAGCGACGATGTGGTAAAAGGAGCTGCAGGGGTTCTTTTTGCAGGCTTTTTCTCTACATTAGATACTTTAAAATTATAATTTTTACATTCTTCTAAGAATGCTTGAGCTTCTTCCTTTGTTTTAAACTTTGTAGAAAGTTCTGATTTATATTGTGAACCTATTTCATTCTCAAATTCTGCAGTCACTTTATAAGAAGATGCTGACTTAAAAGCCCCTATTTCTTTCTCTCGCTCTACAATTAATCGTACTGCAACAGATTGTACTCTACCAGCAGATAATGATGGTCGAATTTTTTTCCATAATATAGGAGAAAGCTCGAAACCTACTATTCTATCTAGCACACGTCTAGCCTGTTGTGCATCTACAAGATTATAATCTATTTCTCGAGGATTTTCTACAGCATTTACTATTGCTTCCTTGGTAATTTCATGAAAAACAATACGCTTTGTTTTTGCAGGATCAAGCTTAAGAGTTTCGGCAAGGTGCCATGCAATGGCTTCCCCCTCGCGATCCTCATCCGATGCTAGCCACACCATTTCAGCCTCTTTACTTAGTTTCTTTAATTCAGCAACAATTTTCTTCTTATCAGTATCTACAATATATACTGGCTTAAAATCATTATTAATATCTATTCCTAAATCCTTTTTTGCTAAATCGCGAATATGTCCAAAACTTGATTTTACAATAAAGTCTTTTCCTAAATATTTATTGATGGTTTTTGCTTTCGCAGGGGACTCGACAATTAAAAGATTCTTAGCCATATTATTATTTTTTTTAAATTATTTTATTATTGCATATTTATCAAATTCTAAATCAATGCAATATATAACATCATTAATCACTTTCTTTATGCAAATTTACAATTATAAAGATGCACCTAAAAAACGCGTGCAAAGTTATATATTTTATTATCAATCTAACTTCACATTAAAAATAATATTTACCCTACTGTTTTTAAGCTAGTTACATAGGGTATACTAATACTAATTAATAATGTTGATTGAAATTATTGTGTCATAAATAACTATAAAAGATGAAAATTTGAGGGTCAATCAATCAAAATATAATAATATATATTTATAAATCTTAATAGAAGGGGCAAACTATTTGATGTATTTTTGCCAATCTTAATAATTTTAGGATAATAAAGACCAAATAATACAAATATATGAGTTCGAAAAAGCTATTTATAGAAACCTATGGTTGCCAGATGAATCTTTCTGACAGTGAGGTTGTTGTTTCCATTCTTGAAAAAGAAGGATATACAATTACTAAGCAAGCAAAAGATGCAGATTTAATATTTGTAAATACATGCTCCATACGTGAGAATGCTGAGAAAAAGGTTAGGAATAGAATTCAAGAATTTAAACATTTAAAGAAGAAAAACCCAAATATAAAAGTTGGAATTCTAGGTTGTATGGCAGAAAGGCTTAAGGAAAGCTTGCTGGATGAAGAAGATTTTATTGATATGGTGGTAGGCCCTGATGCGTATAGAGATTTGCCAAACCTAATAAATCAAACTGGCGATGGTAGGCAAATGGCAAATACTGTACTTTCTTTGGAAGAAACCTATGCCGAAATTGTTCCTGTAAGATTAGATAAAAATGGTATTTCTGCTTTCATCTCAATAATGCGTGGTTGCGATAATTATTGCTCATATTGCGTGGTGCCATATACCAGAGGCCATGAGCGTAGCAGAGACCCTGAATCAATTCTTTCTGAGGCAAAAGATTTATTAGCAAAAGGATATAAAGAGATAACATTGCTTGGGCAAAATGTAAATTCATATAACTGGAAATCAGGAGATGAAATTTTGAATTTTGCAAAACTACTAAAACAAGTAGCTAATATTTCTCCAGAATTACGATTAAGGTTTTCGACTTCTCACCCTAAGGATATTTCGGACGAACTTATTGAAACTATTGCAAATACTGATAATATTTGTAACTCAATACACTTGCCTGTGCAATCTGGTAGTAGCGCAGTATTAAAGCGTATGAAGCGTAGCTATGATAGGGAGTGGTATATGAATAGAATTGAGAAAATTAAAACTCTAATACCAAATTGTGGAATTTCTACTGATATTATCACTGGTTTTTGTGGCGAAACAGACATAGAGCACGAAGATACTATTACGCTTATGCGGGAAGTCGGATATGATTATGCATTTATGTTTAAATATTCTGAGCGCCCTGATACATTTGCAGCAAACAGAATGGCTGATGATGTAGAGGAAGATATTAAAGCAGAAAGACTTAACCAAATAATAAGTATGCAGCAAGAAACCTCATTGGCAAGCAATAAACGCGATATAGGTAAAGTTTTTAGAGTACTTGTTGATAATGTTTCTAAACGTTCTGACAAACAGATGTCTGGAAGAAGTGATGAGAATAAGGTGATGGTTTTTGACAGAAAGGATACTCAGCTAGGCGATTATGTTATGGTAAAATGCAATACTTGTACTGTTGGCACTTTGCTTGGAGAGATTGTTTAGTTGTTAATGGTGTAATGGGTTAATGGTGTGATGTGGTAATGTTGAAATAGTTTAATAGGGTAATAAATCCTTAATAACTTTACTAAACTCAATACTAAAATTTATACTTATTGTATTAAATGAGGTGGTAAAACCACCATAATCAATCTGCTTATTAATAGCTGTATTCAAGTCAAATCCGCTCTGTTTCATTGTATAAAACATACCATCATTATAAAACTTTTCTGCTAAATATTCTTGCTCTGTTTGTCCTGGTGTGGGAATAAAAACCGCTTTCTTTTTCAGATTATATAAATCCATAATAGTAGAATATCCACTACGTGCAATTACCAAATCTGCGTTTAATAATTCAGCTTTAAATTCATCATCCTGCAAATGATTATAAATTTTTAGATTATCATTTTCAACTATACTATCTTTTTTAGGTTTGCCTAATAAAATAACACTTTTACCTTTATAATTTCGTAATTTACTTATCAGTAACTTTTCTAAATCAGTCCTACTAGGTTCTGGACCAGAGATTATTGCCAAAATATTAGGATACTTACTTCTGTCTAATTCTTTATTGTTTTTAATTTCTTCGAATCTACTTATAGGACCTATAAATTTTACATCCAATTTAGAAGTGAAACCATGCGATAGTTTGCCCGATAGATTATTCTCACCAGCAAAATCTGGAACCCAAATTTGCGTGAATTTGTTTATAAACTGCTCATGCAACACCCTTATTATGGGAGTAGAAAACGATAATCTATTTGGAGGCAACACTTGAAGTTGATGAGTAATAAAAACAGATTTAACATCATTATGGTATACACCATATCTATTGTCAGAAATTATTAATATCGGCTTATGTTCAAGCACCAATTTACGAATAAGTGCATTTTCTGCCCTTATTACTTTTCTTATTTTAGGAATTTGAGAAATAACATTTACCAGCATTGAGTTATGAGAATAATTAAAATTGTATGCAGGCAATTCCGTTATCTCAATATTAGGAAATTTTTGTTGCCACATTATAGCAGCATTTCCTGATGAAGCCAAAATAACTTTCCAATCATTAGCAATAAAATACTGCACAATAGGAATCATTCGGGTAGCATGTCCTAAGCCCCAATCCAATGCTGCAATTATCACTTTCTTTTGCATAAAACACTTATAATTAAAATAATGAGTATAGGTTTAACCTATTGATTCATAAAACCCTGTTTTTTGATGACATCAAGAAATAGTTTTGAGAAATCAACATTCATTGCCTTAGGATATCTATTTTGGGTAAAAATTTGCGCCAACGTTTCAAGCTTATTCTCTTCCAGCAATTTCTTTGTTTCTTCAAGAGCTTCTCTATCTTTATATATTCTATCAATATCGTCAGCAGAATAGTTTTTATACTCCTCATAATGCACTACGGCATCAGCAGGCAGGCGATCAACAAGTGCAGGAATGTCTTTTGCATAACCAATAACTAAGGTAGTTACAGGAACTACTCCCTCAGGTAAATTAAAAATATCAATTAATTTCTCAGCCTGATAGGTGGTTGTTCCCAAATAGCAAACTCCTAAGCCTTGGGCCTCAGCAGCCAAAGTAGCATTTTGTGCAGCTATTAGCGCATCAATAGCGGCAGTGAAAAACGAAAGAAAATTGTCGTAGCCAGGCACGGCATTTCGTTGATTACACCACTTATTAAATCTATTAAAGTCTGCATTAAATGTTAATAATAAAGGCGCCTCTAATACCATTCCTTGACCAAAATGTATTTTATGAAGTGCTTTCTTTTTTTCTTCGTCTTGAGTTACAATTATGCTATAAACCTGCATATTTCCAGTGGTAGATGTTCTAATTGCAGCTTCTAATATATTATCAAGAATAGGTTTTGATATAGCATCAGTTTTATAACTTCTAATACTTCTATGATTGAATATTGTATCTAATGTATCCATTATTAAAATAGTTTTTTAATTATATAATGTGCAAATGTAGGAATTTTAATGGGGAAATATTACTATTAGCAGCAAAATATATACTTTATTTATCAGTATAATTCCTTAGGATTTTCTAAACAAATAAAATAGCTATAGTAGATATTTCATAAAACAAAAAAGCTACCAATAATTAAATACCAGTAGCTATAATATTATAAATATAGATTCCTTTATGGGTTTAGTGGCCTATCTTCAAAGCCAAGCATATACGTTCTACTGCCATTATATAGTGAGTCTAACGATCTTGGTGATAAACCTATAAAAGGTCTAATTTTATTAAATCTACTAGAGAACAATCCTACTCCATTGCCAATATTTGAAAAAGCCGGTCTTTCTTGCACAATGGAAGATGAAGGTTCATTTACATCCAAATATATTGAGAAATTTTCATGAGCAACAGTAAAAATATACTGAAGGCTATCAGAATATCTTTTCATACCAGACTCTGGAAGTGGAACCTTAGCCGCAATTAAATCGAAAAACGAGTTACCAGCATATTCGAGTTGCAGAGTTTCCTTACCATCAGTTTTCTCAGATTTTCTTGCTGGCATTACCCAATCAATATAATGCGAAACTGTTGGGCCAGAAGATGGTATATCAGTATAAAAATATCGTATTGTAAGTTGATACAATTTCCCATTCACTGCAGAATGCCACTCAACTGAAGTTGGGTAATTACTATTAAAATCAAGAAATTTGACTAATGATCTAGGATTAACAATGCTAAAATTCTGAACTAATTTTGTATTTGATTCAATAAGATTACCTGTAACTAGATTTTTAATCTTCAGTTTATATTCATTATCAAAAGACAACTTTTCGTTATCATTTGTAGCATATACAATATGATTTGGGTAATAAAAAGCACCACTATCTTTATTAGTAACCATAATAGTATCCAGTAGGATATCTTTTATAAAAGTACCATTATCATTATAAACCTCTATAAACATTTCAATATCTTCGGGCTTATACTGTGAATTATTAATATCTGTAGCAGCAATATATACATTGCCATCAGTTTGAAAAGCTTTTGTAATTTTAATAAAATGCTGAGTCTCTGACATATCAAGTAAGCCATACACTACACTTATTTCTCTATACTCATCATTTATATCAACGTCATTCTTACACGATGTCGCCAATAAAACAACAGTAAATAATAGGAAAAATATTTTTACAAAAAGCTTATTCATATTTTATTTTTTATCGAGACTTCAATTAATACTTTAAAATCATATGCCCCTTTATTTAATTATGGCGAAAATAATAAATTTTATTAAAGAGAAATATAAAATTGCAATAATCTTTCATAATTATTCAATACTTTTGCAATATTATTAAACTATAATTATTTAAAGTATTCAAATATTATTATGAGTGAATTTTCACTAACAATCATTACCAATTTATTTTATATAATTAGTGGAATACAATTCATTTTCTATTTTATAATTTTTGGTAGGCTTGTTTTTTTTAATAATAAAAACAATAATACTAATGAGTCTAAAAAAGAAGCTGTTAGTATAGTTATTGTGGCTAGAAATGAATACCTTAATCTAAAGAGGTTTTTACCAGAAATACTTGAGCAGAAATATGAAATTTTTGAGGTAGTAATTGTAAATCACGCCTCTTCCGACGAAACAGATTTCCTTATTAAAGAACTCCAACAAAAATATCATAATTTAAAATATGTGGAGATTAAGCAAGATGTAAATTTTTTCCAAGGCAAGAAATTCCCTCTTTCTATGGGAATAAAATCTGCCACCAATGATTTACTACTATTTACTGATGCAGACTGCGTACCATCGAGTAGTGATTGGATTTCAGAAATGGTATCAGCATATAAAGAAAAAACGGAGATAGTTTTATCTTATGGAGCTTATGAAACAAAAAAAGGTCTTTTAAATAAAATCATAAGATTTGACACCATAAGGGTAGCCCTCACCTATTTATCATTTGCTAAGTGGAGAATTCCTTATATGGGTGTAGGCAGAAATCTATCTTATCGTAAAGAATTATTTTACGAACAAAAGGGATTCATGTCGCATTATAAAATCAACTCTGGTGACGACGATTTATTCATAAATAAAGCTGCAAATTCAAAAAACTGTGAGATAATACTAAGTGAGAAATCAAAAACAATAAGTATTGCTGAAAACAGTTTCAGCAATTGGTTTCATCAAAAAAGGAGACACCTATCGACTGGCAATAATTATAAAATTTCACATTTATTACTTCTAGGCATATTAGAATTAAGCACTACGCTTTTCTATATACTATCAATTATATTACTGATAGCAAACCCTATACAGGTTATAATAATATCAATAATTGTTTTGAGAACAGCCATAATGCTAGTTATAATTAAAAAGTTTATGATAATTACAAACGAGCGAAAATTATTACTACTTTTACCTTTGCTTGAAATTATAATTATTTTGATAACCCCTATAATAAACCTATCGAATTTGCTAATTAAACAACGTAGATGGAAATAAATCCTAATTTTACTGAAAAAGCAAAGCGAGATTACTACCTTGTGCAAGCAGCACTAGGGAATAATGATAGGAATGCCTATGCCGAATTATTATCAAATTATCGGGATTCTATATTTTTCATGTTGCTTAAAATGACAAATAATCGTGATGATGCTGAGGATTTAACAATTGAAGCTTTTGGCAAAGCTTTTAAAAAATTAGACCAATACGCGCCAGATTATGCATTTAGCACTTGGCTATTTAAAATTGCTACAAATAACTGCATAGACCATATGCGTCGCAAAAAACAGCACACTTATTCTTTAGATAAAGATTATCATGGCGAAGAAGGCACTTCCATGGCTAACCAAGTTCCTTCTAACAGCTTAGACCCTGAAGAGGAGCTTATTAATAGTCAGAAAATTACTATTATGCAAACCTTAGTTACTCGTTTGAAACCTCATTATAGGGTATTAATTGAGTTACGATATTTTGAAGAATACACCTACGAAGAGATATCAAACGAGCTTGACTTACCTTTAGGAACTGTAAAAGCTAAACTTTTTAGAGCTAGAGATTTATTAAATAACATATTAATAAAAACTCAAATTGGAGTTTAGTTCAAAACACCTTCTTTTTCAGAATATTACAGGCAAAAAGTAAGTTCAGATACATTCTCAATACTCATTTTTTCTAATTATCATTTTTTATTAAAATTGCTCAATAATAATTGCAGTAAAACACTACTTTTGCCAACTATATTCTGCAAGATTTTATTTGGCACTTTCAGGATTAGAAATACATAAATTCAGAATTTAAGAAATGGCAAAATATTCAAAAGAGATAAACCGCAGACGTACCTTTGGAATTGTATCACACCCCGATGCTGGTAAAACAACATTAACAGAAAAGCTATTGCTTTTTGGAGGAGCTATAAACGAAGCCGGCGCTGTAAAAAGCAATAAGATAAAGAAAGGTGCTACCTCTGATTGGATGGAGATAGAGCGTCAAAGGGGAATATCTGTTGCCACTTCGGTAATGGGTTTCGATTATAAAAATCATAAAATTAATATCCTTGATACTCCTGGTCACCAAGATTTTGCTGAAGATACATTCCGTACTCTTACCGCTGTTGACTCTGTAATAATACTAATAGATGGAGCAAAAGGCGTAGAGCCCCAAACAAAAAAATTAATGCAGGTTTGTAGAATGAGAAAAACTCCTGTTATTGTTTTTATTAATAAGATGGACAGGCCATCACAAGATCCTTTTGATTTATTAGACGAAGTAGAAGCACAACTAGAAATAGGTGTTAGACCTTTAAGTTGGCCAATTAATGATGGTCCAGAGTTTAAGGGTGTTTATAATATTTATGAAGAGAAGTTAGTATTATTTAATGCTCACGAAAAGCTTAAGGACACAAATTCCGTAGAATTTACCGATATTAACGACCCAGAACTGGAAGATTATATTGGGGATGACGCTAAGCAATTGCGCGAAGACTTGGAACTTGTGGAAGGTGTATATTCAGAATTCAATCAAAAGGATTATATAAATGCAAAAATAGCCCCTGTATTTTTCGGTAGTGCGTTGAGCAATTTTGGAGTAAAGGAACTCTTAGACTGCTTTATTGAGATTGCCCCCTCACCTCTTCCTGTGGAAACCGAGGAGAGAACTATTGAAGCAGAAGAAGAGAAATTCACAGGCTTTGTTTTTAAAATACATGCCAATATGGATCCAAATCATCGCGACAGAATTGCTTTCTTAAAAGTGTGCTCAGGCAAATTTGAAAGAAATACTAATTACTTGCATGTAAGAAATGGCAAATCGCTTAAATTCTCAAGTCCTACGGCATTTATGGCTTCCAAAAAATCTGTAATTGACGAGGCTTATCCTGGCGACATTGTAGGCCTTCACGATACTGGCAATTTCAAAATTGGTGACACTCTAACTTCTGGTGAAAAGTTGCATTTTAAAGGTATTCCAAGTTTTTCTCCTGAATTGTTTAAGTACATTGAGAATGCCGACCCTATGAAATCTAAGCAATTAGCAAAAGGAATTGAGCAGCTTATGGACGAAGGTGTTGCACAGCTATTTACTGGGCGCGCGAGCACACGTAAAATTATTGGCACAGTGGGAGCTTTACAATTTGAAGTAATACAATATAGGCTTTTGCACGAATATAACGCTACCTGCCGATATGAAGGGATTCGTCTTTATAAAACAGTTTGGATTACAAGTGATAATAGAGAAAAACTTGCAGAATTTATAGAAAGGAAGTTTCAGCAAATGGCATTTGATAAGGAAGGTAGAGATGTTTTTCTTGCAGATTCGCCATACTCACTAGAAATGGCGCAAAGCAAATTTCCTGAAATTGAATTTCATTTTACTTCGGAATTTTAAAGGCAGTCGGCAGTGGGCAGTCAGCAGTAGGCAGTTCGCAGTGGGCAGTCGGCAGTGGACTGAAGACTGAAGACTGAGCACGGCATAGATCATTTGTTAAAAAGTAAGTTTTTTTTGATTGAATAACCGCATATATATTTTCTAACTTTGTACCATGGATAATAATTCGAATTTTAATAAAGTAAGCACTTATAAGAAGAACAAGCAAGGTTCTTATAATCAGGCTGGTTCTGGTTTGGAGTACGGTAAAATACCACCTCAAGCACTGGATTTAGAAGAAGCTGTATTAGGAGCAATGATGCTTGAGCAATATGCAATAAATAAGGTTATAGACATTCTGCAGCCAGACATGTTCTATAAACAAGCACATATACATATATTTGAAGCAATAAAAGCATTATTTGGCAAATCGGAGCCTGTAGACATCCTTACAGTAAAAAAAGAATTAGGTTTACTTGGCAATCTTGATATTGCAGGAGGAAGTTTTTACATTATGCAGCTTACGGAGAAGGTTTCTTCTGCTGCAAACGTAGAATTTCATGCTAGAATTATCCAACAAAAATATATTCAAAGAGAATTAATTCGTATTTCATCCAATATTATTAAAGATGCCTTTGAGGAAACTACTGATGTATTAGACCTTTTAGACAGAGCTGAGTCGAGCTTATTTACCGTGGCAGAAAACAACCTACGACGCTCGGCATCAAATATGGAAGATGTTGTTAAACTAGCAATTGGCAAGATTGAAGAAGCATCAAAAAACGAAGGAGATATCAGTGGAATCCCTAGTGGATTTCATAAATTAGACAATCTTACTGCTGGCTGGCAGCCTTCTGACCTTATTGTATTAGCTGCAAGACCTGGCATGGGTAAAACTGCTTTTGTATTAAGCTTGGCAAGAAATGTTGCTGTAGATTATGGCCGAGCAGTAGCTGTATTCTCTTTGGAGATGGCCGCCGTACAATTGGTAACTCGATTAATATCTTCTGAAAGCCAAATTAGTGGCGACCAGCTTAAAAAAGGTAATCTTAGCCCTCAAGAATGGGCAACGCTTACTGAAAGAATTAGCGGATTATCAAAAGCAAAACTATTTATTGACGACACTCCTGCCCTTACCATTTTTGAATTACGAGCGAAAAGTAGACGTTTGAAATCTCAACATAATATTCAGATGATTATTATAGATTACCTTCAATTAATGACTGTGGGTAGCGATAATAGTGGAAATCGTGAACAAGAAATATCATTAATATCTAGATCACTTAAAGCACTTGCCAAAGAGCTTGAACTACCGGTAATCGCTCTATCGCAATTAAGTCGTAATGTAGAAACTCGTGGTGGCACAAAACGCCCAATGCTTTCTGACCTTCGTGAATCTGGAGCTATTGAGCAAGATGCTGATATGGTTTGCTTCCTTTACCGACCTGAATATTATAAGATTGAAGCCAATGAAAATAACGAGCCTTACCCTTCAGGATATACCGAGCTTATAGTTGCCAAGCACAGAAACGGAGCTCTTGAAGATATACCTATGAAATTTGAGCATAACTATGCTAAGTTTGTAAATCTTACCGAATCATTTGGCGATGAATATGATGATGGCATGATGCCAAATAATGATTTCGATTCTCAAGCAACAATTATTGGCTCTAAAATGAATGACGATAGTGGATTTAGTGATAATAATGAAGACCATACACCATTTTAGACAATCTAAAAACTAATATATGTTGAAAGCATTAAGGATTTTTTTCATTGCCATAATTATACTTTTTCAAACACCATTGATGGGATCATATATTTTAATCCCAATGGATGATCAAGGTCAAAAAAATCATCTTAAAGCATACGGCATTGCATATTTAGCCTTGCAGCAAACAATTGCTGTAGATTGGCTACTAAACTACCAAGGTGGAAGTTTTATGATGCCTTATAATGCTAATATTGAAAATGCCTGCAAAATTAGAGGCGTTAGCTATCAAATAATTAGCAACGGACAAAGCACAACAATTATTTCTGAAATTGCTGACCCTTCAATAAATATGGATGTGGTGAAGCTACAAAAAGCACCGAAGATTGCTGTTTATTCTCCTCCAAACCAGCAGCCATGGGACGATGCCGTTACTCTGGTTCTTGCTTATGCAGAAATTCCTTACGATATAATTTACGACGAAGAAGTACTTAATGGTAAACTATTGCTATATGATTGGTTGCACTTACACCATGAGGATTTTACAGGACAATATGGAAAATTTTGGGCTAGGTATAAAAACCAAGCTTGGTATCAGGAGCAGGTAAGAGTTTCGATTGAAACAGCAAAACGATTTGGCTATAATAAAACATCAGAACTTAAACTTGCTGTAGCAAAAAAGATTAGAGATTACGTAGTTGGAGGTGGATTCCTTTTTGCAATGTGCTCTGCTCCCGACAGCTACGATGTAGCACTTGCTGCTGAAAGTGTGGATATATGCGCAGCACCTTTTGATGGCGACCCCATGGATGCAAATGCTCAAGGCAAGCTAGACTTTAATAATTGTTTTGCTTTTAAAGATTTCTCAATTAGTAAGAATCCCTACGAATACGAAATATCAACTATAGATGTAAAAACAAGCCAACGAATGAGATCGGTAAAAGAGAATAATGACTTCTTTACTCTCTTCGATTTTTCGGCAAAATGGGATCCTGTACCAACAATGTTGTGCCAGAATCATACACAGGTAATTAAGAGTTTTTATGGCCAAACTACAGCTTTCGAGAAAAAATACTTGAAATCTAGCACCCTAATATTAGGGCAAAGTAAAGCCCTGGATGAAGCAAAATACATCCATGGAGAACATGGCAAAGGCACTTGGACTTTTTATGGCGGCCACGACCCCGAAGACTATCGACACCTAGTTGGTGATCCAAAAACAGATTTAAACCTCCGCCCAAATTCACCAGGCTATAGACTTATTTTGAATAATATTCTATTTCCTGCGGCTAAGAAGAAGAAAAGGAAGACTTAATTTGTTTGTTATTCTTTGTCCACTTGCGCTAAAGTAACGGTCTCTAAATTTGTTGTTATGGATAACACAAGATGCAAATTTACTTCTTCAACAAATCATCCAATTTAGATTTAAGTTTCTCAAATGATTCCTTATCAAAACCTAATTCCACATATGCGATATTTCCATCCAAATCGATAATATATATACTAGGATATCCATTTATTCTATACTTCTTATCTACCTCTGGCTGAGTTAAAATAATATTATAACTTATTTCTCTTTTACTCAAAAACTTATCAAGATTATCAATACTACGAGCTTGATTATCAATAGAATTTAGTCCAAATATTATGAAATCATCACTCATAGTATTGGCATATAATTCTGATAAATATGGCATTGCCTCGACACAAGGAGGGCAGTGAGTGTACCAAAAATCAATCAATATTACTTTATTACTAATATAATCGTTTATATTAAACTTTTTACCAGAGCCATAGAATTTCCCTTCAAATAAAGGAGCTTTATCTCCAATATGTAACATTCGCTCTAAACTTGTTATTTCCGAATTATTCCCCCTATCTTCTAAAGGGTTATTCTCAATAAGAGCCTTATGCTTTGCCTTTAATTCATCTATATTTGTATTGTCAAATTCCACATCCGAGAAATACAATTCGTTAGTATATATTCGCTTATCATCTTTTGAAACCAAGGTTGTTTTTAAAGGAAAGTTCAGCAAATTATCAATTATGTAAGTAATAGTATAATCTTTTCCATCTTTATCCATTGGAAAGGAAATACTAAGTTTAGTACACTCTTTGTCTTTATACTTAATACTACTCAACGACAAAGTATTAGAAGTATCAATTGCCTGCTTGTATAGTATTTTAGGATTTAAGAAAATATTAATAAAATCATGTTCCCCTATTATACTTTCCTCATAATTTGGATACATTACACTTATTTGCTTAGGTGGAATAGTAAGATAAAAATCTCCTTTATCCAATATCATATTATAAGGTCGGTAATTATTATCAGCCCAAATATAAGCCCCACGAGTACTATCAATTTCATCACGACATAGCCATACTTCATATGAAGTTGTGGTAGTATCAGCTACATCAGAATAATAATACAACTCATCAACTTTATAATGCACAGACTTATGATCTAACAAAACATTAAAATCAAAATTATTCTGAGCATCAAGCATATCTCCAATATCGGGCTTAGAATCATTTGTACAGCTAATAAAAGCAAATATTAGCAAAACTATAATAGAAATAGATTTAATTTTCATTGTGTGTATTTTGTTATTTATAATTAAAATTCAAAGGTAATAGAATTTTATTATTAAGGATTAAGGAGAAACACTTATTTATTTTTACCTAAAAAACTTCCTACCTTTTTAAAATTATCATTACTTTCGTTGTCTAATATTTTGTTTATTATCTTATTAAATAAACTTAAGTAATAATAAAACTCATAATTTCTAACATTTATAAACTTAAAACTATTTTCATGAAAAAAATCTTTATTCTATTAATTGTATTATTTAGTAGTGCTATTACATTTGCACAATACTCACAAAATTTTGACACTTATACTCATGGCGATTACATTGGCGTTGTAGACAATGCATGGAGCACATGGAGTGGAACAACGGGAGGTAGCGAAGATGCTAAAATTGATAGTAATCAAGCTGCAAGTCCAAATAATTCAATTTATTTTATGTCTACATCCTCCAATGGAGGCCCTCAAGATGTTGTTCTTGATTTTGGTGGAGCATATAATACAGGCAACTTTGAGTTTGTTCAAAATATTTATATCCCTGCTAACAAAGGGGCATATTTTAACTTTCAGGCAGAATCTGCAATTGGTACTACTTGGGCATTAAACTGCAACTTCATTAATGACAGTATGATGTATATTGATGACGCGAAGAGTGTTCATCTTACCACAAACTACCCAGTTGCTACATGGTTTGAATTTAAACTTACAGTCGACTTAAATACTAATATATGGGAGCTATATATTGACAATATCTTAAAAAAGACATGGCAAAATGATGTTAATAAAATAGCATCTATAGATTACTTCCCAATGTGTAATTCTGATTTTGGAGGAAATAATCAATCTGAATTTTGGATTGATGATGTTTCATATACGCATACCCCTTATACTCTTCCTACAAAAAATGCTGGAGTTGTATCTGTATCTTTTAATGGACCTGCAATAGCAGGAAGCAGCAGTTATCCTGTAGTAAAAGTTCGTAATTTAGGAACTACAGCGATTACAGCTTTTGATATTGAATTCGACTATAATGGCATTCAATATCAAAAAAGTGTAACAGGAATATCTCTTGCATCTTTGGCTTCAGAAGAGGTTATGGCAAACACTTTAATTCCTATTATAGCAAGTGCAAATACTCTTACTGCAACCATTACGGCTGTAAATGGAACCACAGGCGATGATGACAATACCGATGATGTTAAAGCCTATACATTTACGCCTATTGTACCTGCTGCTGGCAAAATGGTGATTGTAGAAGAGGCTACAGGAACATGGTGCGGATGGTGTCCACGTGGTACAGTTGCTTTAGAATTTTTAGCAAAAGATTATCATGGTTTTGCTCAAGGTATTGCTGTTCATAATGGTGACCCAATGACTGATTCTATTTATGATATAGGTATAGGAACCTTAATTTCAGGCTATCCAAGTGCTTTGGTAAATAGAGGTAATGATATCAACCCATCTACTATTTGGAGCTATGTAAATGATGCATTAGTTACTCCTCCAACAGCTTTCTTAGTAAATGGAGCAAAAATTACTGGGAATAAACTTGAAGTTTCTATTACTGCCGATTTTAAAGCTATTGCTAATAACAATTGGAAATTAGCTTGCGTGATTGTTGAAGACAGCGTTACGGGTACAACTTCTGCATATAATCAGTCTAATTCGTATAGTGGTGGTGGAAGTGGTGATTTAATTATGCCTGACGGAACTAATTGGGCAAACCTTCCAAGTAGTGTTCCTGCTTCTCAAATGATTTACAATCATGTAGCTCGAGCTATAAGCCCAAGTTTTGAAGGTTATGACAATAGTTTCCCTACAAGTGTTGTAGTAGGAGATGCGCATACTTTAAACTTTACATTTATAATTGACCCTTCTTGGGATGCTTCAAAAATTCATATCGTTGGTATGCTTATGAAGCCAGATGGCACTATAGATAATGGTTCTAGTTCAAGTATTTCTGAAGCTATTGCTAATGGTTTTGTTACTGGCACACCTGTAAGTATAACTAATTATATAGCTAAAAGTAACATGAAACTATACCCAAATCCGGTAATGGACAACTTTATTATCGATTTAGAAGACAATTATTCAAAAGTAAATATTGAAATTAGAAACAGCCTAGGACAAATTGTACATTCAGAGGAATATAAAAACCCAAATACACAACTACAAATTTCCTTTAACGAAAAACCTGGCGTTTACTTTGTAAGTATTATTACAAACAAAGGTAGCAAAGAGGTCTTTACTATTGTTAAAATGTAAAATTAAACAATATAATATATAAAACAAAAGCCACTCCAATAATGGAGTGGCTTTTTACTTAGAGGCAGGATTTTGCAAATTCACTTATGGTTTTTTTTCCGTATCGCAATTGAAACTAGCTTATAATTGAAAGAATAAAAAGCAGATAGATTGGTGAAGTTTTCAGTAATTATTATCAAATATGATTTTGACTAAGGACCAAATACCTCTAAAGTGGTTTTATTGGCAAACATTCCTACAATAATTTGACCTCAAATCACTCAAATAGTATTCATAAGATTAAATATAATTGACAAAAAAGGTTATATTTGCAAAATATATTTAATGTTATGGCAAAAAAAAAGATAGTAATACTTCCTAAGATTCAAAATATTTTGAATGAATTGGGAGAAAATATTAAGCTAGCACGTTTAAGAAGGAATCTTAGTTCTCAGCAATTGGCAGAACGTGCAAATATTAGCAGACCAACTTTAACATCCATTGAAAAAGGGCTACCGACAGTAAGTATTGGCTCCTATTTGTTAGTATTACATGTGCTAGGTCTTGAGAAAGACTTTCTATTGGTTGCCAAAGATGATGTGCTTGGAAGGAAACTACAAGATGCTGGCATTATTCAAAAGAATAGAGCTTCAAAAAGAATGAAAAATGAAAAATAATCAAGAAAATAAGTCAATCAAAGTATACGTACATTGGAGCGGTATGGATAATCCTGTATTGATGGGAATACTGCATTCTGAAAGGTTAAGAGGCAAAGAATTATTCTCTTTCGAATATGAGAAAGAATGGCTATTGCATAGCTCATCACGTTTATTAGATCCAAATTTGCAATTATTTTCGGGTTTACATTTTCAGAATGAAGAGCAAAGTAACTTTGGGATATTTCTCGATTCTTCACCAGATCGTTGGGGGCGAATTCTTATGCAAAGGCGTGAAGCAGCATTAGCAAGGAAAGAAAACAGACCTACAAGAAAACTTTTTGAAACAGATTATTTGCTAGGCGTTTACGATGGTCACAGAATGGGTGCTTTAAGATTTAAATTAGGTGAGGACGGTCCATTCTTAAATGACAATAATGAATTGGCCACTCCTCCATGGACTTCTCTTAATGAATTAGAACAAATAAGCCTAAGGCTGGAAAGTGGTGACCTGTTTGACAGACCTGATTATTTGAAATGGTTAGATATGTTAATTGCACCAGGGTCATCTTTGGGTGGGGCCAGACCTAAAGCAAGCATTATTGATAATCAAGGAAATTTATGGATAGCTAAATTTCCTAGTTTAAATGATCAATCCGATATAGGAGCATGGGAAATGGTATGCTATGAATTGGCAATAATGGCTGGAATTAATATGTCTGAATCAAAAGTAAAAAAGTTTTCGTCTAGGCATCACACTTTTCTAACAAAGAGATTTGACAGATTAAATAATGGAGAACGAATACATTTTGCATCAGCAATGACTATGCTTGGCTATACAGATGGGCAAGATCATTCTGATGGAGCTAGTTATCTTGATTTAGTTGAATTTATACAGAATCAAGGGGCAGATATAAATGCAGATTTGGAAGAGCTATGGCGAAGAATAGTGTTTAGTATCTGTGTTACTAATACCGATGATCACCTAAGGAATCATGGGTTTATTCTTAGCGATGATGGATGGTTATTATCCCCTGCTTATGATATAAATCCTGTTGAAACGGGTGCTGGTTTAAAACTAAATATTTCAGATAATGACAACTCTTTAGATTTGAATCTAGCGATGGAAGTATGTATCTATTTCAGGCTTACGGAAACAAAGGCAAATCACATTATCGATAAAGTTTTATCCTCTGTTCGAAATTGGAGTACTATCGCTACTAAATACGGAATCTTAAGATCTGAACAAGAACTTAAAGCAATCTCTTTTAGGGTTTCTAGAGATTAATATATAGAGTATTTGAAGGAATGAAAAATGAAGACTTTTTTGATGGATTATCACTATCAATAAACAAGGAGTTAATGCAGATATTCAAAGGTTTGGATATGGTTGAGCAACTAGGTTTTAGAATTCCAAGGATATTAAAAGTCTATTCTAAAGATTGCTTTAAGATTTCTGATAACTTCCTGCGAAAGACATTCCTTCTTCTGAAACTATTTATGATGTTGGAGTAATAAGCGATAATAATAGTGGGTCAATAAGTGGGTCAATAGGTAGGTCAATGGGTGGGTCAATCCCGTTAACTGAGCGTCAGGCAGAAATATTAAAACTCATTTTAATGATAATAAAATTTCAATTAAGATATTGGCGAAAACTCTAAATATAAACAGTTGTACTGCTGACAAATATATTGAAACAATGAAAGGCATGTTCAAAAATATGGAATATCAAGAATATCACAAGGTAATTATTCTAAAAGCGCATAAATAAAAGGAAATAGGACATATAGGGATTAATACCTATTCCCTACTTTCCTATCATCCCTTTTGATATACAATTATACCAATGCAGATAGATTATTTTATATTTAAATTTATTGCTAAGTAATGAGAACCAAATAATGTCGTGAAATTATTTTATGAAAACAAAAAAAATTCTTCGACCAAATTGCTTGAAAACCTAATTAAATAAGGACATATTACTATGGCAATTTAGCCACCTCCTTTTCCTAAGGAGGACCTAACAAAACAATTATCAAACCATTAAATAATACGTCAATAAATCATTCCTATTACTTAAACTCTTATTGCAACAAAATCAAACCCAATTTATTTCTAAAACTAATAATTGCATTAATTCTCTGAAACCTTAATAAAACCAATCAATTTACTCTTCATTTAGTATCGTTATTATGGAAAGAAACATCCAAAAGTGTGTATTTCCGTGTGTATTAGCAAGCATAAAAAAAGCCCTCAGATTTTCTAAGGGCTTGATATTCTGTGTACCGATAGGCAGGATTGTCCCCGATAGTTATCGGGAGCCGACCTTCATTATTTACTTTAAATCAAGTAGATACAAAATAAATCTCTAAATAAAAAAAAGCCACTTCGTTTAAAGTGGCTTAGTACCGAGAGGCAGGATTGACCCCGATAGCTATCGGGAGCCGACCTCTTTAATACATTTTAAATTAAGAAGATATATGAGCTATCAATATACGAGAAGGAGGATATTTGTTTGTATTTTTTGTTTGTATGTAATGCTTCAATAATTAATCTGCTTTCTTATTTTAGGATTAATAAATATTGGATATATAAGAATGTATTTTTCTTTAACAAACATCTTAAATCAAATTCATTTCTAAGAGCAATGTCAAATTAATAATTGCATTTCCTCTTAAACACTAATAACAACTACTCTATTAGCATTCATTTATACTCATTTATTAGCACTTAAACACCCAAATGTTTGTATGATTGTTTGTATGAGCCACAAAAAAAAGCCCCTAGATTTCTCTAAGGGCTTGATACTCTGTGTACCGAGAGGCAGGATTGACCCCCCGACCTCATGATTATGAATCATGCGCTCTAACCATCTGAGCTACCTCGGCTTGAGGTGTTGCCTTCTAGCTCTAACCTCCCGATTACTATCGGGATGAGCTACCTCGGCTTTTTATTGAATTTATTACTAATTTCAAGGCTGCAAAGATAATGTTTTTATTAAATCAGCAAAGATAAATTC
>JAGLDA010000013.1 GCA_023145955.1 Bacteroidales bacterium | reverse complement strand
AATATTATGATTTTACAATAGTGGAGCCAATTGCTAGGGATGATAACAACTGCTATGTTTAATACAGGTATTATCAAGCACCGAATTTGCTTTGTTAATAAAAAATTATAAAAAGCTGAGAAAGCTGAAAATAATCCACATTTAAGTAATTAGTTTCATTAGATTTGCAATACTATAAACACAAGGTTATACTATATAACTTTATGTTTACAATATCCTGATAAACAATTGTTTAAAATCAAATTGTATGCGTAAGATAAAGAATGCTTTAGTATCGGTTTTTCATAAAGAGGGGCTAGAGAATATCCTTAAAATATTAGACAAAAACGATGTGCAATTATATTCCACTGGTGGAACATATAATTATATTGAAGAATTAGGCATAAAAGCCCATAAAGTAGAAACTCTAACTAGCTACCCAAGCATCCTTGGTGGTAGGGTAAAAACTCTTCATCCAAAAGTATTTGGTGGCATTCTTGCTCGCAGAGAGTTGCAGTCTGATTTGGAGGAATTAAAATCATACGAAATCCCACAATTTGATTTAGTAATTGTAGATCTTTATCCTTTCGAAAAAACCGTTGCTAGCACTTCTGACGAGGCAACTATTATTGAGAAAATTGATATTGGAGGAATTTCATTAATTCGTGCTGCTGCAAAGAATTTTAAAGATGTAATTATCGTTCCATCGGCTGATATGTATGAGGACTTTGCTCTGCTTATTGAGAAGAATAACGCAAGCACTTCTATTGAAGATAGAAAGCAATACGCAGCTAAGTCTTTTGCTGTAAGCTCTAATTACGATACTGCAATTTTTAATTATTTTAACTCTGATAATTCAATAAATAATTTACGATTAAGCGAAAATGCTGCTAAAACATTGCGCTATGGAGAGAATCCACATCAAAATGGATATTTCTTTGGCAATATGAACGAAGTATTGGAGCAATTGCATGGTAAAGAAATTTCTTATAATAACATACTGGATATTGATGCAGCTATAAGACTAATTGCCGACTATACCGATACTACTTTTGCGGTATTAAAACATAATAATGCTTGTGGTCTTGCCAGTAGAGATACTGTATTAGAATCGTGGCACAAAGCTTTAGAAGGAGATCCAATTTCTGCTTTTGGCGGTGTGTTGATATGTAATAGAGAGATAGATAAAGCTACTGCTCAAGAAATTGACAAATTATTTTACGAGGTACTTATTGCACCAAGTTTTAGCGCTGATGCTTTAGAAGTTCTTAAGAAAAAGAAAAACAGAATATTACTAATTCTTAAGAATACTAATTTTGCTGAGCAATCGGTACGCACAGCATTAAATGGTTTCTTGGTTCAAGATTCGGACTTAAAAACCGAGCAACAAAACGATCTAAATATCGTTACCAAAGAATCACCAACATCTGCTGAGCTAGATGATTTAATTTTTGCTAATAAAATCGTAAAGCACACCAAGAGTAATGCAATGGTAATTGTTCGCAATTGTCAGTTAATTGCTAGTGGTGTTGGAGAAACATCGCGTGTAGATGCATTTAAGCAAGCTATAGAAAAAGCTAGTAACTTTAAAAAGAGCATAGTGGGATCTGTTGTTGCAAGTGACGCTTTCTTCCCTTTTGCTGATAATGTAGAGCTTGCTCATAGTGTGGGAATAAATGCTGTTGTTCAGCCTGGGGGGTCAATAAAAGATCAAGACTCTATTGATTACTGCAACGAGAATGGAATGGCTATGGCTATTACCGGAACTCGTCATTTTAAACATTAATAATACTTAATACTACAAAATATGGGACTATTTTCGATATTCCAAAAAGAGATTGCCATTGACTTGGGAACAGCAAATACTATAATCATTCATAATGATAAAGTAGTAGTTGATGAACCTTCCATTGTAGCAATTGAGCGTAAGACCGACAAAATTATTGCTGTGGGCAAAAAAGCTCTTATGATGCATGGCAAAACTCACGATAATATTATCACCGTTCGCCCACTTCGTGATGGAGTGATTGCCAACTTTCAGGCTGCAGAATATATGATTCGTGAATTGATAAAAATGATCAACCCTAAGAAGTCATTATTTCCACCAAACTTAAAGATGGTAGTATGTATTCCATCGGGAATTACCGAGGTGGAAGAGCGTGCTGTACGCGATTCTGCTGAGCAGGCTGGCGCAAAGGATGTTCGTCTTATTCATGAGCCCATGGCTGCTGCCATAGGTATTGGAATTGATGTATTGGAACCTAATGGAAATATGATTGTGGATATAGGAGGTGGAACTTCCGAAATTGCCGTTATTGCTCTTGGTGGTATTGTAAACAATACTTCTATTCGCATTGCTGGTGATGATTTTACTGCCGATATTGTTGAATATATGCGTAAGCACCATAATATTAATATTGGTGAGCGTACTGGCGAACGAATAAAAATTGAAGTTGGCGCTGCTACTACCGATTTAGAATCTCCTCCAGAAGATTTTGCTGTTCACGGTAGAGATATGCTTACTGGTATTCCAAAAGAAATTCTTGTGAATTATATTGAAATTGCCGGAGCATTAGACAAATCAATATCTAAAATTGAGGCTGCTGTTCTAAACGCTTTGGAAAATACTCCTCCTGAATTATCGGCAGATATTTTTCGTACAGGTATATATCTTGCTGGTGGTGGTTCACTATTACGTGGTCTTGATCAAAGGATTCACCTACGTACAAAACTACCTATTCACGTTGCCGATGATCCATTAAGGGCTGTTGCTCGTGGTACGGGTATCGCGCTAAAGAATTTTGAGAAATTTACTTTCTTAATCAAATAACTATTGTTTTATAACAACAAAACTTCTTTAATTATAAATGGAGATAAATTCTTCATTTATAGTTTTATTATAAATTATACTCTAAGCATATAAATATATATCATTAGTTAACAATGAGAAACCTGATTAATTTTCTAATTAAGTATTCATTTATCTTTGTTTTTCTATTGTTAGAAATTATCGCTTTTATATTATTAGTTTCCAACAACTCTTATCAACGCTCAGCTTATGTGTCTGCCAGTAATGGGGTTACGGCAAATATGCAAGAATCGGTAAGTAATATTGCTAACTATATTGGATTAGAGGAGGAAAATCAGAAACTAGCAGCAGAGAACGCTTTTCTACGATCACAATTATTGGAATCAAACTTATGGGCAGAAGGTAGTCTTTCGACGCATATAGATTCTAATAAAACACAGTTCTACACATATATACAGGCACAAATAATTAGTAATAGCTTTCAAAATAGAAATAACTATATAATCCTTGACAAAGGAAGTGATGATGGTATTGAGGTAGAAATGGGTGTTATTTCTACAAATGGTATTGTTGGTATTGTGAACTCTGTGAATAAAAACTTCTGTAGTATAATTTCAATATTACACGCTAAATCGGCCATTGATGCCAAAATTACTTCAAATAAATATACCGGAACTTGCTATTGGCCTGGGGAGAATTATCAAATTGGGCAACTAAAAAACATCCCTTCTCACGCAGTATTCTCTGTAGGAGACACTCTAGTTACTAGTGGAAATTCCAGTGTTTTTCCGCCAGAAATTCCCATAGGTTTCATTCATGAGTTTGAACTAAAGCCTGGGCGTAGTTTCTATGAAATACAATTAAAATATAGTGCCGATTATAATAAGCTTAACCATGTTTATATAATTCACAATTTGCTGAAAGAGCAATTGAAAGAAATTAAGGAGGTGCGCGATGACGGGTAAAGACTTATTAATAACCATATTACGATTTGTTCTACTGGTTTTGGCTCAGGTATTTATTTTCAATAAAATAAACTTTGGGGGAATAGCAAACCCAATGATTTATCCCCTTTTCATTATTCTGCTTCCTTTTGAAACCAATAAAAACTTAAGTCTTTTTATAGCTTTTATGCTTGGCCTTTCTGTGGATTTATTTACTGGCAGCATTGGTCTTCATACCTCAGCTTCTGTTTTTTTAGCATTTGTTAGGCCGCTAGCCTATAGCATTGTTAGTTCAAATAAGGTTTACGAAAGTGGTGTGAAACCAGGAATTAATAACCTTGGTATTAGATGGTTTGTAACTTATTCTGCCTTTTTGGTATTTTCTCACCACCTATTCTTTTTCTTTGTGGAGGCATTTAGTTTTGATGAAATATGGCATACATTGGTAAAAACAACACTTTCTTTTTTCCTAAGTATGTTCTTAATAATATTACTTGATGTAATCTTTAAGCCTCAGAAAAAGTAATAATACCAAATTGGTATAATAAAAAACCACCTCTTATTTATAAAAAAGAGATGGTTTTATTAATGATTTTTTTAAGAAAATATTATAGTAATCCGTTATTTAAATAAATCTCTTTCTGCACATCATAAAAAGGGTTTATCTTGAACACTTTCCCATTTACTGTATTTGTAACCTCTCCTTTCATAAAATCAACACGTATTACATCCTTATCATTTAGCTCTAAATCGGAAATCATTTCTGGAGAATATGTAAGAATTGGCATAGCAGCATTTATTGCATTTCGTTCATAAATGGAGCCATAACTTTCTGCTAGAATACATGAGTTTTTAAGAGCTTTAAAACAATCTACAGCCTGCTGACGAGAGCTTCCTGCTCCAAAATTCTTAGCAGTAATTATTATATCGTTTTCTTGAGTTTCTTTAGCGTAGTTCTCAAAGCCCTCAAGGTTATCAAAGGCATATTGTCCCATTTCATTTATATCGGTAATAGAAAGGTAACGATTATGAAAAATCATATCTGTATCAATATCATCAACCATTATCAACCACGCCCTACCTTCAACTATAAGAGGTTTATTGCTAATTTCTTTTTCCGATTTCTCCACTGATTTCAGCTTTAAACCTTTATTCTCAAATTCTACAGGCACATCGTTATCCAACATTTCGTCGGTAATATATCCCGCTATTGCCGACATAGCAACTGTTGCTGGCGATGCAAGATATACTTCGCCTTTTCCTTGCTTGCCTCTAAAATTACGGTTTCCTGTAGAAATAGTAATTTCTTCAGGGCCATTCTGTCCAACCTGACCAGCAGCACAGCCAGCACAGCCAGCATTAGAAACCAAGGCTCCTGCATCTTTAAATATTTTTATAAGACCTTCGTTAAGGCATTG
>JAGLDA010000129.1 GCA_023145955.1 Bacteroidales bacterium | reverse complement strand
ATAATTAATATATACTTTGTTTTAGTATAATTATAGACTTCTTATAGACACAAAGCCATGTAAAATATACATTTTAATCAATATTCAAAACTATCTACAATTAATGTTGTTAATACAATAATTTTATCCAAAAATCACAAGCAACAATTGTCTACTTTTGCGGCATGTCAAAAGCAATAAAAAATCAAGATAGTATATTACAGAAACTGAAAATTGAGAAACTAAATCCCATGCAGGAGCAGGCTCAATTTGCAATACATTCTAATAACCAGGTAGTATTATTATCACCAACAGGAACAGGTAAAACACTGGCCTTTTTACTTCCAATTATAGCAGAGTTAAAGTCTGATCTTAATGAAGTACAAGCCTTAATACTTGTTCCATCTAGGGAGCTAGCCATACAAATAGAGCAAGTAGTGCGCGAGATGGGCACTGGCTATAAAGCTAATGCTGTATATGGTGGACGACCAATTTCTAAGGATAAACTTGAGTTGAAACATACTCCCTCTATACTTATTGGAACTCCTGGCAGAGTAGCTGATCATATTAGAAGAGAAACTTTTAGAACAGACACTGTGGAGATTCTAATTCTTGACGAATTTGATAAATCTCTTGAAGTAGGATTTGAGAGTGAGATGGTAGATATCGTGTCGGCATTGCCTTCGGTTAGAAAAAAAATACTTACCTCAGCAACCTTCAATGTTCGAATTCCTAATTTTATGGGGCTTAAAGATCAGGTAACCCTTAATTTTATTACTAATGAAACTCCTCGATTAAAATTAAAAACAATTCTTTCTCCTGAGAAGGATAAATTGGAAACATTAGGGAAACTGCTTGGTAAACTGGGAAATCAGCCTGGCATTGTTTTTTGTAATTTCAAGGATTCCATACAGCGCGTAAGTGATTATTTATATGAAAACGATATTGTTCACGAATGTTTTTTTGGAGGTATGGAGCAAAAAGATAGAGAACAAGCATTGATAAAATTCAGAAATTCATCACATCAGTTATTAGTCGCTACCGATTTAGCTGCTAGAGGAATAGATGTGCCTGAAATAAAATTTATTATACATTATCACCTACCAATTAAGGCTCACGAGTTTATACACAGAAATGGGCGTACAGCACGAATGCATAGCGA
The DNA here is from genome assembly GCA_023145955.1 of Bacteroidales bacterium. Lineage (GTDB taxonomy): Bacteria > Bacteroidota > Bacteroidia > Bacteroidales > UBA1556 > UBA6267. The sequence continues at coordinate 4,370 of JAGLDA010000129.1, read as the reverse complement.
AGGAACAGCGTATATAATTCAATATGAGGATGAATACTTACCTGAGTTTATTAACGACATGCATCCTGAATCGATGTATGTAGAAAGTGTTGCACAGTTTGATAATAATGAAAACAACGAATGGACTACATTATTTGTGTCGGGAGGCAGAAAAGACAAAATTTCCAAAGGAGATATTGCTGGTTTATTCATAAAGCAAGGCAAGCTTAATAAGGATGACCTCGGACTTATTGAATTAAAGCAAGATTGTGCATTTGTGGCGGTAAAAAGCTCAGAAGTTACAAGCTTAATACATTTAGTGAACAATACTCGCTTGAAGAAGAAAAAGGTAAGAGTAAGAAATTTATAAATTATGTACCAATTTCCCATACAATACGACGAACCTCTTTTTAGACCTCCAAGCGAAGGGCAATCAATAATCCTGCAAATTACGCTAGGCTGCTCATGGAATAAGTGTTCCTTTTGCGAGATGTACACTAGCAAACAATTTCGCATAAGGAAAGAAGAGGATATTTTTGCAGACATTAATGCATTACTACCATATGCTGACCAAGTACGTAAGATATTTCTTGCAGATGGCGACCCACTAGTTCTCTCTACAAATAAATTACTGAGCATACTAAATAAACTAAACAGTAGCTTCCCAAGGATACAGCGCATATCAGCCTATGCCTCGCCAACAAACCTTTTAAACAAAACCGAATCGGAGTTAGCGCAATTAAAGAATGCAGGCTTAAACTTACTTTATATTGGCTTGGAATCGGGCGACAATACTGTACTTGGCTTTATAAATAAAGGAGCAGATCATAATCAAATGATTGAAGCACTTAATAAATCTCAAAAAGCTGGATTAAAAAGCTCTGTAATGATAATTAATGGTGTTGGAGGAAGACAATACAGCAAGCAACATGCAATAAATTCGGCAAAGCTTATAAACGCTATTCAGCCCAAATACCTATCAACACTAGTGCTTCACCCATATAAAGGAATGGACTATCTTAAATCTAGAATTAATGTAGAGTTTGAGGAGTTAAATAAATTTGAACTAATTGAAGAATTAAAATTATTCATACAACATTTAGAATTAGAGGAGACCATTTTCCGTAGTGATCATGCATCAAACCATTTGGTATTAAAAGGAGTAATTCCTAGAGATAAGACACGCTTTTTGGAACAAATAGAAAATATTATTACTCAATAATAAATATATCTAGTTTTCTCTATGAGAAAAAAGTCAATATCACAATATGCAGAATTATTGCTACCTTTGGCTGGTGCTGAGGTATATTCTTCAATACTCATTTTAGAAAAAAAATAGGGCTTATCTATTACTTATTAGGACCATAAATAAGCCACTTTATATGTAAAATGAAATGATATTAATCCAATAAACATAATGATATGAATCCATATTCAGAAATTATAAAATCGCAATTAGACTTTTTTAATACCAACGCAACTAAAGATACTAACTTTAGAATTAAGCAGTTGAAAAAGCTCATTAAAGTTCTCAAAGATAACGAAGATTTATTGGACGAAGCTATTTATAAGGATTTCAAAAAATCTAGTTTTGAGAATTACGAGACAGAATTATCGCTTGTTTACCACGAAATTAACCTTGCTATAAAGAAGCTCAAAAGTTGGAGCAAAAGAAAGAGCGTAAGAACAAATATGGCTAATATGCCTGGCAAGAGTTATATTATTGCTGAGCCACTAGGAGTTACTCTAACTATTGGAGCATGGAATTACCCATACCAATTAGCCTTTGCGCCAGTAGTTGCGGCAATATCTGCAGGAAATACTGCAATACTAAAGCCATCTGAGCTATCGCTAAACTCATCCAATGCCATGGCTAAAATTATTAATGAGAATTTTGATTCAAATTATTTTCATGTAATAGAAGGTGGAATTGAGGAAACCACTAATTTATTAAAGCTTAAATTTGATAAGATTTTTTATACAGGCAGTACCAATGTTGGCAAAATAATAATGAAGGCAGCGGCAGAGCATCTAACTCCAGTAACGTTAGAACTTGGTGGCAAGAGTCCTAGCATTGTTTTCAAAGATGCAAATATAAAAATAACTGCACAACGACTTGTTTGGGCTAAGTTTCTTAATGGTGGACAAACCTGTGTAGCTCCAGATTATATTTTAGCAGAAAAAGGCGTTAAAGCCAAACTCATTGAGGAAATAAAAACTCAAATAAAGAATATATATGGCGGCAACCCTATGGATAGTGATGCCTTTGTAAGAATAATTAGCCCACGCCATTATAATAGATTAGTTGACCTTATTGACAGTAAAAAAGTAATAATTGGAGGTGACAGCAATAAGGAAGAGCTATATATATCCCCTACTGTGCTAGACAATATAAGTTTTGAAGACGATATTATGCAAGAAGAGATTTTTGGTCCAATACTACCAATTATTGAATTTGAGGATTTAAGTTGGGCTATAAAAATGATTAAAGAAAGGCCCAAACCATTAGCTCTTTATATATTTAGCAGCAGCAACAAGAGTATCAACAGAATTTTACACGAGGTTTCGTTTGGTGGTGGTGGAGTAAATGAGGCTATTATGCATCTTGCAAACTCCAATCTTCCTTTTGGAGGCGTAGGAGAATCTGGCATGGGAAATTATCATGGTAAAGCTGGCTTTGATTCATTTACACATTATAAATCAATATTGAGCAAATCAACAGTAGTAGAGCTTCCTATAAAATATCCTCCATATTCGGATTGGAAAAGAAGTGTTATGGAAAAACTAATAGAGTAATGGGGAATGGTTTGATGGTGAAATGGTATAATGGTATAATTATTTATGAGGGTTAATGATTTATGGGGGTTAATGATATAATAGAATAATGTTAGGATTGGGTAGATTTTCTTATATTTGCATAACATATAAAATAACATAAAACATTTAAAAAAGAATGGAATTAAAAGAAAAATTTGAGGCTGCAGTAGCTAACTCTACAAGCTTGTCAGAAAAACCATCGAACGAGATATTACTAAAAATATATAGCTTATTTAAGCAAGCTACAGAAGGAGATATTACTGGTGATAGACCTAGTGGATTTGATTTTAAAGGAGCAGCAAAATACGATGCGTGGAAAAAAATTGAAGGTAAGGATAAGGATGAATGTATGCAAGAATATATCGACCTTATAGATTCTTTACAATAGAATACTATTATAGTATGCAAGGATGCTCATCTGTTTTTTTCAGTTGAGCATTTTTTTATTAATAGAATATTGGTTGCCCAGTAGTCACTAGTCTATCTCTAAAATTCTTATTCAATTGCTTTCGCCACATCAATGCGGGCTTCATTAGCATTTTTTCGAGTATGGGTAAGTCATCAGTTAGCACATAGCTTTCTTCCTTATAAAACTCCCCTTTAGCAATTAGGTAATCCTCTAAGTTATTTATTACTTTATCAGTATATTTCTTTCCCGAATAATCCAATGATTTATAATCCATAGGAGAATCTCCAGCAACATAAATAAAATTACGCTCCATGGAATTGCTGTCTGCTGTAGCAATCACATCTACATTAAAATCTACACTCTCTAGCGTTTTATATACAGAGCGAGCAGCCAAGCCATCTTCACCCTCTATAAGTCCATAAAACTCAATAATGAGCTTGCCACCAGGATTCAATAAAAACTTAACCTCCTGAAAGCTCTCTTTTGTAAGTAGGTGCCAAGGTGGATTTTCTCCTAAGAAAGCATCAAAGATAATAAGGTCATATTTTTCTTTCTCTATACGCAAGAAATGTCGTCCATCATCAGCAATAACCTCTGTTTCCTTTTGTAGACCAAAGTATTTTTTGGCAAGCATTTCTAGTCTAGAATCAAGCTCCACAACTTTCAAATTATGACCTTTAGACTGTATATCGCGACCAAGCGCTCCAGCACCAAGGCCTATTAATAAAGTATTAGAACCTTTATCAAATCCTGATAGCAGCGGCCTAATAAAATATATGTAATCCAACATTGAATTACCATCATTCATATTAATGACTGTTTGCCATGTATTATTAACCAATAAACCACGTAATGGCAATACCTCATCACTGGAAGTTATAATATTATAGTCAACAATTTTCACTTGCCCAAGAAGCCCTTCTGAAGAATAAATAACCTTTAAAGGTGATTTTTTCTCATTAGAAGCATTTTGAACATTTATTCCTATTATAGAAACTAAAATAATTGAAACAGAAAACAACACTTTTCTTTTTGAGCTAATAAAAATAAGTGCTGTAAGTAACATTAGCAAACCATAAGCCATAGCAGGTATTTTAATACCATAATTTGGAATAATATAAAAGCCCATCAGCAAAGTATTTAATACACCACCAACTGTAGAAAT
>JAGLDA010000128.1 GCA_023145955.1 Bacteroidales bacterium | reverse complement strand
AAGGCTGATTTAGCGGTTTTTGATTTAATGATGGAAAATCAGGATAGTGGTTTTATTCTAGCAAATAAAGCTAAGAGAATAAATCCTGATATGCCAATTATAATCGCAACTGCTGTTGCCGCAGAAACGGGAATGAGTTTTTCGGTGGATACTGAGCAAGATAAAAACTGGCTTGGTGCTGATCTAATTCTTGAAAAAGGAATTCGTAGAGACCAACTCCATCGTGAAATCAGTAAACTTTTAAAACTGTAATTGAGATGAGTAAAATCAAAATCTTGGTGGTAGAAAACGATGCAATTATCCGGGCAGGTATATGCCTAGTATTGCAGAATTTTACTGTAGGTTTTTCTTTTATTAAGGAAGATTTTGAGTTAGAAGTTATAGAGGCTCCTCATGGCGAAGCAGGTATAAGGCAGATTAAAAAAGGAGGAGTTAATCTTCTCCTTTTGGATAATAAACTACCTGGGATAAAAGGCATGGAAGTATTAGATTATATCAATAAAAACAGACTAAATATTTCTGTAACAATGATAACCTCTGATGCTTGTTTGGAATTGGCTATAGAAGCTACAAATAGGGGTGCCGATGGATTTATTTCAAAGCCTTTTACACCCCAAGAGCTAAGGTCGTCGGTGGAAAACTCCGTAAAGCAATTATACCTCAAGCGTATGACTCGTCAGATGACATCACAATGTAAAAGCATTAGGTATAAGTTTTTGTCGGTACTATCGCATGAGCTAAAGTCGCCATTAAATGCCATTGAAGGCTATTTGCAACTTATGAAGGAAGGCTCTGCAGGAAACGAAATTGCACAATACGATAAAATGATTGCAAGGTCTATGGAGAGAGTTTCAGGTATGAGATCATTAATATTAGATTTATTAGACCTTACTCAGCTGGAAAGTACAGAGGGAAAAATTATTCACACGAATATTGATCTTTCCGAAATTTGCAAAATGACAGTAGAATCTATACGACCAATATCTATACAAAGAAACCTTAAAATAATCACAAATATAGAAGATGGGATTATGCTAAAGGCTAACGCAAGAGATATGGAGATAATACTTAATAATGTATTATCAAATGCTGTAAAATACAACAAACAAAATGGTTCAATAACTATGTATTTAAACAAAGTAGATAATAATATTGTCATTAGAGTAATGGATACTGGAATTGGTATTGCCAAGGAAAATTTAAATAAATTATTTTTAGAATTCAGCAGAATAAAGACTTTTGAAACAAGAGAAATATCAGGAAGTGGCTTAGGCCTTTCCATTTTGAAACATACAGTAGAATCTTATGGAGGCAATGTTGATGTTGAAAGCAAGGTTAAAGAAGGCTCTACATTTATTATAAAAATCCCAACAATTTAAACTAAATATTATGCAATTTAAACCTGAAAAGTACAGGATAGAAGACAAGGCTCATAAAGCATTTATCGATGGTGACGAAATATGGGACACGCTAAATTCTGCAGAAATTAGCAAGGAAAGAGTTCGAGCAATTATTAAGAAATCTCTTAATAAAAATCGCTTGAATATGGCAGAAGTTGCCGTATTAGTAAAAGCGGATTCACCAGAATTAATATCAGAGATAAAACAAGCAGCTCGAGATTTAAAAGAAAGAGTCTATGGAAATAGGATTGTTCTTTTTGCACCACTATACGTAGGAAACTTATGTATGAACAACTGCAAATACTGTGGATTTAAGGCCTCCAATACAGAAACTGTAAGAAAAACACTCACAAAAAGCGAGCTAATATCTGATGTAAAAGCTTTAGAAGATAATGGGCAAAAAAGGCTAATATTGGTATATGGCGAGCATAAGATATATTCGCCAGAGTTTATTGCAGAAACAGTAAAGACAGTATATAGTGTAAAAAGCAAAAATGGTGAAATAAGAAGGGTAAATATAAATGCAGCCCCTATGGACGCTGAGGGTTTCAAAATTGTAAAAGATGCCGGAATAGGAACTTATCAGATTTTTCAAGAAACATATCATAAAGAAACTTATGCTGAATATCATGAAAGTGGAAGAAAAAGAGATTATGACAATCGATTAACCTCATTGGATACCGCTCAAGATGTAGGTCTTGATGATGTAGGAATAGGTGTACTTTTAGGACTTTATGATTGGCGTTTTGAGATGTTGGCATTGGTACGACATACAAATCATTTAGAGGCTTGCTATAATGTTGGACCACATACTATTTCTTTTCCAAGGTTACAAAATGCTGAAGAATGCAAATGTGACCCAAAATACAAGGTTTCTGATGAAGATTTCGCCCGCTTTGTAGCTATATTACGCCTTGCCGTACCATATACAGGCCTAATTTTAACAGCTCGCGAGCCTCAAAAATTAAGGAAAGAGATTCTCCAATATGGATGTTCGCAGGTAGATGCAGGAACAAAGATAGAACTAGGAAACTACTCTGACGATGAAAAACATGAGCAAGATTTACGCAAAGAGCAATTTCAAATTAATGATACTAGAAGCCTTGCTGAAGTAATTGATGAACTAATTGAGGATGAGTATTTACCTTCTTTTTGCACTGCATGCTACAGACTAGGGCGTACTGGGGAGCACTTTATGGAGTTTTCTGTACCTGGGTTTATAAAAGAAAAATGTACTCCAAATGCGATTATGACCCTTGCAGAATACCTAATAGATTATAGAGAAATAAAGAATGCCGAAAAAGGATGGCAACTCATTAATAAATCCATTGACAAAATGGAAAATGCTAAAGTAAAAGAACTATTGAAAGATAGAGTGGCAAGAATAAAAGGTGGAGAAAGAGATTTGTACTTTTAATCAGCAATTTTCAGTACTCAGTCTTCAGTACTCAGTCTTCAGTTACTGCAAACTTTCGACTGCCGACTGAAAACTGAAATAATAATATAAAAGATAGGAAAATGGCAAAGGATTTAAAACCCCATATCGGAATTTTTGGCAAAAGGAATAGTGGCAAAAGCTCATTGATTAATGCACTTACAGGGCAGGAGACTGCTATTGTATCTGAGCAAGCAGGCACTACAACTGACCCTGTGAAAAAATCTGTAGAGATTTTTGGTATTGGCCCTGCAATTATTATAGATACGGCAGGAATAGACGATAATGGAGAACTTGGCAAGAAGCGTATTGCTAAGTCTAGAGCAGCCATATCACAAATAGATCTTGCAATATTAGTTTTTTCAAATAATAATTTTGATGGCCATGAGAAAGAATTAATCAGGAGTTTTGAGAAATATAATACTCCATATATACTAGTCCACAATAAATGTGACATTAAAAGGATTAGCATCTGTATGCAAAAAGAGGTGGAAAGGTGTTTTGGAAGAGATATTATTGAAATATCTACCATTAGTAATAAAAATATTGATAGTCTAATTGATAGCATTATTACCACAATACCTAAAACATCTTATACCAAACCTTCACTTTTTGAAGGGCTAATAAAAAAGGGCAACACTGTACTTCTGGTTACTCCAATTGATAGTGA
>JAGLDA010000127.1 GCA_023145955.1 Bacteroidales bacterium | reverse complement strand
TTTTCGATTGAAATGAAAATATAAAATTGTAAAGCTTGTATTGAGCATAGTCGAAATGAAGTTTAGAAATTACTATACAAAAATCACTTCAGGGAAAAGGTCAACTCCATATATTTGTTTTATCTCCTTTTGAATATACTTAGATAAGTCCATAACATCTTTACCTGAGGCATTATCCTTATTAATTAAAACAAGAGCCTGATTTTGATGCACCGCTGCCCCTCCTATTTGATAACCCTTAAGTCCCGCATTATCTATTAGCCAACCTGCAGCAAGTTTCACCTCAGTATCAGAAACATCATAAGATACTATTGAAGGGAAATCAAGTATTAATTCTTCAAGTTTTTCCTTTGAAATAATTGGATTTTTAAAAAAACTTCCTGCATTACCAATCACTTCAATATTTGGCAGTTTACTATCTCGTATCTCTTTAATAGTAGCCGATATGACGAATATATCAGGGCTAATAATCCCTTTTATTTTCAACGCATCATTTATATTACCATAAGAGAGTTTAAAAGTAGGCTTTTTAGAAAGTTTAAAAAGTACTTTTGTTATAATTATTTTATCTTTAAGCTCATTCTTAAAAATGCTATCACGGTAAGCAAATTTACATGAATTAGCTTCCAACTGATTTAGAGTAAAAGACTCAATATCATAATAATATACCATATGAATAATATCCTTGGCCTCCACTCCATAAGCACCAATATTTTGGATAGGAGCTGCTCCTACTGTGCCTGGAATAGCAATTAAATTTTCAGCTCCATAATACTTATTTGCTACACAAAAGCTAACAAAATCATCCCAAACAACACCAGCATTAGCCTCTACATATAAGTAATCATCATCCTCAAACTTTAATACAATTCCTTTGGTATTTATTTTAGCAATAGAGCCATTAAAGTTAGAAGTAAATAAAGTATTGGCACCCGCACCAAGGAAATATATTGGCTTTGCAACCTTATCAATTTCAGCAATAAACTCAAAAATATCTATATCAGAATTAAGCTCATAAAAATTATCAGCAATTGAGTTTATACCAAAGGTATTTAGTTCTTTAAGCGATTTATTTTTAATTAAATTAGGCATAATATTATATTACAAATTTGGTTCTACTGGGTTTTGTATTACTAAAGTTTTAGGTTGGCAGTTGTAAAATTGACAGCTAATACCACAAAACTAAATTAAAATGGGTACAAATGCAAACCAATCATAAAATTTCTCCCAGGGGCAGCAATTCCAGATGAATATGGGATATAAAATCTATCCAATATATTCTCCACTGCAAAATTAAGATTAAGGTTCTTATATAATTTCACTTCCGTTTTAAAATTAATAGTAAACCACTTTTCAGCACCATCTGGGGTATACATATATGTTTTACTTTGCTCCGTTGGCGCTAGTTTATCAAACGATATTGCGGCAGAATAGTTAGAATATATACTGGCTTTTAATATCTTATTCTCAAAACTAATAGCTGTAGAGCCAAAGTGAGGAGCAATATGTCGCAAAGTCTCACCATCGGAACTTTCTCCTTTAGCTATATTATATACCGTACGAAATTTGATATGCTCACCAATATTAACACTCAGAGAAGCCACTCCACCAAAAATTGTAGCATTATCAGCATTTTGCATAGATTGCACTTTGCTCATAATACCATCATACATAATAGAATCAGATCCATTAAAAGTAAAATCACGTCTAACAATTATATTATCTACATATGAAGCATAAGCGGTTAATTCAAGTTGGGCCGTTCTGCCAAAAGATTTTATAATACTTACTTCGGCAGAATACACATATTCAGGCTTTAGGTTGTCATTAGGCACAACTACGTTCCCTGGTTCAGAGTCAAAAACCTTGGCAACATCATCAAGGTTTGGAGCTCTAAAACCTGTTCCCATATTAGTATTAATTTGCAAATCTTCACGCAACATATATGCTAAGCCAAAGCTACCGTTTGGAGCTTGATTAACCAAGTTTATATCGTTGAAAGGCAAACTGTTCGTTGTGGTATCAAATGTTGAAGACAAATTAATAATACTATACCTTAGTCCTGCTAAAAAACTTAGTTTTTTGCTTAGTTTGTATTTCAAATTAAGAAAAGCTCCTGCCGAAGAGTAAATATTACTTTCGTTAGGATACCTTGTCTGAATAAGTTTTACATCATTAGTAATAATATTTTGAGAATATCCTGCAGATTCCACATTATTAACTGCTAGTTCGGCACCATAATAAAGGCTTATTTTAGGGTTTAATTTTTTACTAAAATCAAGATTCAAACTTAATAAATCTACAGTTTCCGAACGGTGTCTGAATTCAATATCTTTATATCTTCTATCGTGTCTGCTTTCATCAAAATTTTGATATGCAAGAATTATTCTTCCCGAGTCGAAAGCTTTATTAGCTCTAAACAAACGCAAACGCAAATTATGCATTGTCCAACTTTGCGGCCCATAATACCATTCAGCATACTTTAATTTATCGCCATTATACTGAATCAATCTATCGTAACGAGGGATATCAGAAGTTGTTGAAAAAATATAACTGTAAGTAATATCATACTTATTATTAGATTTATATCTAAATTTCTGGTTTATATTTGTAAGAGAGAAAAACGAAGGCATCATCATTGTTGGATCATCTACCTTAATCATAGTATCATTTCCAATATTATTCTGCCCAACTACAAAATTTCGCTTACCAAATTCAGGATAGTTTCCAAAATGATTAGCACCGGCACTAAGGTTTGAAAAATCACTTCTTAAGAATTGAGTATGAGAAGAGAATTTTTTCCATTTCAGGTCAAGGCCAAAACCAACTGTAAGTTCCGAATTAGCAGTATTTCCCCTCATAAAAGCATCAATATCTACATCGAAATTACCTTTGGTACAAAATTTAAGCTCTTTGGTATGAAAATCCATAACACCACCTAGCGCATCACTACCATAAGAAACTGAACCAGGGCCAAATATCACTTCAGCATGTCCTAAGGAATTTGGATCAATATTTAAAGAATTCTGCAAATTTCCTCCTCTAAAAATTGCATTATTCATTCGTACACCGTCCACAACTAATAGTACCGCATTTGCAGAAAAACCCCTTATCATAGGGCTTCCACCGCCCAGTTGACTTTTCTGAACAAACACTTTTCCGGTATTTGAAAGCATATCTGGAGTGGTTTGTGGGCTCTGAAAATTTATACCCTTAGGTCGTATCTCTGTAATAGAAATTGGCAGCTCATTCTTATTCTGCTCCCATTTATTTGCCATTACAGTAAATCCTTCCATCTCAAAAGTAAACTCCTGAAGAGATACAATATTATTCAGTGACTTAATACTGTCTTTTGAAATAATTATAGGAAGAAAATAATTATGCTGAATTAATATATAATCATATTTTTCGAAGGACGCAATACTAACCTCTCCTTTAGAATTAGAAACGCGATAATGTGTTTTAGCAGTATCAGAAATAATAACCCCAGGAATGGGATTTTCATTAATAGAATTAACAATGGTAATCTCCTGAGAATAAGAGCTCAAGACTATAGATAACATTAAAACCAAAAAGGCAAAAATTCTGCGCATAAATTAATAATTACTGTAACTGCAAATGTATTAAAATTAGCAAATGTTAATTAATTAATATTACATTTTTAGCACGTAATAATTCAAACATCAAAAAACTAATATAAATATAATCAATGCCAAAATAATACGCCATAACTAATCATAATTTATATAGATTTCAAAAAATAAACTCATAATATTGCTAGTTTTTTAATACTAATTATTGATTTACCACATCTATATTGATTATAAATCAGGCTATTATCTATTAATAAAAAATATTTCTCAAAATAATTATTTAAGCGTTGTATATATCATCTTTTATTTTACTTTTGCAACCGCAAATAAAGAAAAGGAAGCCCTATTTCAAGGGATTAAGTTCATCCTTATATTTCATGGTTTTGTATTTATTAATTAGGCAATCCCTATCTTAATACGTAGCATTGATAATGCATAATTTAATCATGAATATTTCATAAGAATTTTAGTTTAAAATAATATATATAGCTCTTGTATTCAATTACTAAGAGTTATTTTGTGTGTTTTGTGTGGTTTATAATGTGATTTGGCCTAGTTATTAATTTAACTGGGCCTTTTTCTATTCTAAAATAGGTGTTTATCAATATTAATTTATTGTTTATCAATAATTTTTATTCGTTTACTAATATTTTTATATATCTTTGCCAAATAATTATTTAAACATCAATGTTATGAAAAATACAAAATCACCTTTAAGCATTAGAATTATTTATTGGTTCACTATAGCCATACAATACCTACTGGGAATGGTAGTTATAGGAGCAATAGCTTTCAACGTATTTATATATTTAGAAATTTCTGATAACCTACAGATTCACACACAATTTCCTGCAAAAGTAGATTTTTTGGAAGTCGGAAATTTAGACATTAATGATCAAAATGTTAAAATAGAATTAGTTGAGGCTACGACAAAAATTCATTTTATAGATACTCCAATTTTTATAGCCAAGAAAGCAGCAATAGCTATGCTTATAGCTACTTCAGGATTTCTTTATTTAATAATAGTATTCAAAAAGTTTATTACTAATGTAAAAAATGGACAAACTTTCAATATCGAAAACATTAAATTACTGAAGAAGTTATCTTATGGTATTGTAGGATTTTGGTTATTTACCATGATTTATATGAAGTTATTTTATCATTATATAGGCACCAGGGTAGAATTTGAACACATCCGAATAAGTTCTGACACCAATGATTACTCAGTACTATTATTTATAGCATTACTAATTTGGGTACTGGCTCACATTTTTATTAAAGGGCTAGAGTTACAGAACGACAAAGACCTAACAATATAAGCTATGCCAATAATAATAAATTTAGATGTAATGTTGGCCAAGCGCAAAATGAGTCTAACAGAATTATCAGAGAAGGTAGGCATAACCATGTCGAACTTATCAATATTGAAAAAGGGGAAAGCGAAAGCAATACGATTTTCTACTCTAGAGGCTATTTGTAAAGTTTTGGAATGCCAACCTGGCGATATTCTGGAATATGACAGCTCGAATAAGTAATCTAAGCAAGTATCAAATATTTTTATACTTTAGCAACAATACAAAACTCATATAAAGTGATAGATAAACTTTTAAAAAATGATTTCTGGAAAAACATAGTTACGCTACTTAGTGCTAGCTTATTAGCTCAAGCAATACCTTTTTTATTGCTTCCAATACTTCAAAAATGGTTTTTTACTCCTTCAGATTTTGGCTTACTTGCAATTTACACATCCATAAGTCTATTGCTAGCAGGCATTGCTTCCTTTAAGTATGAGCTTGCCATCGTAAATGCCGATAGCGACACTGAAGCTCAAAATATACTTAAAGGTGCTGTAATTTTAGTATTATTATCTACGCTTTTATCAACTATTTTACTCTTATTTTTTAAAGAGTCAATTGCCTCAATATTTCAAGCAGAAGATCTAGGCAGTTTTATTCTATTAATTCCATTTTCTGTTTTATTTGTGGGCTTATACGAAGTATTGGTTTTTTGGAATAATAGAAAGCAAAATTACAAAGCAATTGCGGGATCTAAAATTACTAAATCTGCATTTGCTGAATCTTCAAAACTTATTTTGGGGAAATCATCCATTGGTGGAGGGCTAATTATTGGCAGAATAATAGGCGAATTTATATCTTTAGTTTATCTAGTAATTAATTTTATAAAAAATGATTTAAAAAGCATCACAAGCTATAATGTTACAAAGGTAAAGGAATCACTGAATAAGCATTATAGATTCCCAAGTTTCTCGATGCCAAGTGTATTTGTGGGCAATATGATTAATGTAGTTTTTATTGGATTAATAAGTAGATATTTTGGGCAAGACTCAGCCGGAATAATTGGAGTATCGGTAGTGTATATTGCTGTAGCATTTGGGATAATGTCGCAGGCTTTTTCTCAAGTATTTTTCAAAGAAATACATCAAAAGAAAAGCAAGCAAGAGCTTTTAAGTTTCTACTTAAATAATGCGGCAATACTATCTGTGGCAACGATCTTAGTAATTACATTAGTTGAAATAATGCCATCGGGAGCAGTATCCTACATACTTGGTGAGCAATGGGGCGAAATGATGCCCACACTAAAAATACTTGTATTTGCATATGGGGCTCAGTTTATCACATCCTCGCTTTCATTTATATATATTAGGCTAAGCAAACAAAAGACAATGCTTATTTTCGACATATTGCATTTGGCTATGGTATGGGGAAGCATAATAATAGCATACAATTATTTTGGAAGCTTCCACAGTACTATTATCGCATATACAATAGCACAAGTACTCTATTATTTCATCGCATTTATGGCCGCTATTATTTTTATCAATAAATCTAAATTGCAGCAATAATCAGATTTTCAAGGCATAAAGCGCTGTAAAATAAAACAAAGAATTTATTTCAATAATTTCTTGCAGCATTCATAAAATTCATTACTTTTGCAGCCGCTTCCGATAGCTATCGGAAGAAGCAAATAAAATCACCAATGGAGAGGTGGGTGAGTGGCTGAAACCGCATGTTTGCTAAACATGTGTACGGGAGACTGTACCGGGGGTTCGAATCCCCCTCTCTCCGCAATA
>JAGLDA010000126.1 GCA_023145955.1 Bacteroidales bacterium | reverse complement strand
CACTATCATAATACCTAGCCCCAAAGTAATCAAGACCAATAATATTCATCATAATATGTAGTTATCCTCTATCAAGTTCACCTTTAATAATCTTTAAGAAATCGTCTTTTACGCCATCTACTTTTACCCAGAAATAAACTCCAACAAATAGGGATGATATAGCAATAAAGCCAAAAACTACATAGGAGTTGTTATTGGTAAGTTGATTGAAAAACTCAAATAGTCCTGCTGACATAAGAATAAAAACAAAAACCATAATATTAAGGTAGCCCAAGGTATCACCTAATAATCGTCCTTTAACTTTATCTTGAATAAAGGCATTGAGGGGCACTTTATAAAACCCTGCAAAGAAAGCTGTAAGAAAGATCATAAACATAAATCCATAGGTTCCTGGATTTATCCAAATAGTAAGCAACATGCTTATACCAAGACCTATAGAGCCTATAAATACATAACCAAGATGTACTCTTTTGCCCGACAACCATCCTGTGAGGATAGCACCCATTGCAATACCTATGGCTGCAGCTGACATAGTTAAACCAGTTATTGTATCGGATTCATGCAATACTTCAGCACTATGAATGGCTATATTCATCTGAATCATTGAGCCTATTAACCAAAACATAGATAGTCCAAATATTGCATAGTTTACACCGGGATAATTCTTTGACAGTCGATATTGTTTTGAGATAAAGCTAACAAAATTCAGAGCTTTTTGTTTAGTGACCATTACAGGGCTCTCATCAGCCTTAATCATAACAGCACTTAACCACCCTAATAGTGAAACGATAAGTAATGTTGGCATTAGCCATTCCATTTTATAATAATCTGACATTATTCCAGCTAGAACAGTACCTAGCAAAACGCCAACAAATGTTAGCATTTCCATCATTCCGGTACCAAAAGATATCCCATCTTCTCCTCTAATATCCCTAATTAGTCCATATTTTGCTGGGGAGAATAAGGCACTTTGAAATCCCATCAATAGTACGGCTGTCATAACAATATATAGATTCTCAAAATAAAAACCTGTAATTGCGATTAGCATTATTGGAACTTCGGCAATTTTTCCAACAATCATTATTTTTCTTTTCTTGAAAATTTTTGATAATTTGCCCGCATAAGGCGAAAAGAGTATAAAAGGGATTACAAGCATTGCCGATGCAACAGATATTACTGTTGACCTATCATCTTTGGCAACCCAGCCCACACCAACAAATATAACTAACCACTTTATAAGATTATCATTAAATACACTTAAGAAGTTTGTAATAAATAACGGCCACCAAGGTTTTTTCTTTTCACTCATAATAAAACAATTAATTTATAATCTGTAATTTACAATAAAACTCTTTTACGAAAGTCCATTATATTTCATTAAGCATCTTTTGCACTATCAATCATATGCCTTACCGTTTTCGACCAGCTATTATACTGTTCTTCCACTATTTTTTTATCCATAGAAAATTTAAATTTCCTATTTAGTTTATGCACCGCTCTAATATCTTTTCCATTCCAAAAGCCAACACTTAAGCCAGCCATATAAGCAACACCCAATGATGTTGACTCATGATTCTTGGGTCTATCAACTTCTATTTGAATTACATCAGCCACATATTGCATTAAGAAATTATTTGCCGAAGCGCCACCATCAACGGCAAGCTGCTTTATCTTCATTCCAGTATCAGCCTCCATTAAATCAAGCATATCTTTAGTTCTATATGCTAATGCCTCTAAAGTTGCTCTAACAATATGCTCTTTTTTTGTGCCTAATGTTAAACCCAGTATTGCACCTTGAACATCATTGTTCCAATAAGGAGCTCCTAGTCCAGCAAAGGCAGGGATTACTTTTACACCTCCTGAGTTAGGCACCGACATAGCAAGATATTCACTTTCGTCAGCAGAATTAATAATTTGTAATTGGTCACGGAGCCATTTAATAGCAGCACCAGCAATAAATATATTTCCTTCGAGCGCATATGTAGTTTTACCTTTCATACGCCATGCAATTGTAGTTAGTAAACCATTTTTAGAAAAAATTGGCTTATCACCAGTATTCATAAGCATAAAGCTACCTGTACCATAAGTGCTTTTTATAGAGCCTTTCTCAAAACAAGTATGCCCAAATAGCGAAGCTTGCTGATCGCCCAATAAAGAAGCAAGGATTAGTTCTTCTCCAAAGATTGAAGCATCAATCATTGCTAATTTCCCTCCATTGTCAACAACTTTAGGAAGCATTGCTTTAGGCACATTAAATATCTCCAACAGCTCATCATCCCACTTCATAGTATTAATATTGAAAAGTAAGGTTCGCGAAGCATTGGAATAATCAGTAATAAATTCTTTTTTATTTGTAAGGTTATAAACAAGCCAGGTATCAACAGTACCAAATGCTAGCTCTCCATTTTCAGCCCTTACCCTTGCGCCTTCAACATTATCGAGAATCCAATTTACTTTCGTTGCCGAAAAATAGGAATCTATTACCAAACCTGTTTTATCTCTAACAATATCGCCATATTCAGCACGCATATTGATACAAGATTTCTCAGTACGCTTGTCTTGCCATACAATGGCAGGATATATTGCCTCTCCAGTTATTTTATCCCAAACGATAGTAGTTTCGCGTTGGTTAGTAATTCCTACTGCGGCAATTTCTTGTACATCTATCCCTGTTGACAATAATAAATTTTTTACTGTCTTAATTTGAATATCAAATATCTCATCAGGGTCTTGCTCCACAAGATTTTTTTGAGGGTAAAACTGACTAAAACCCAGCTGAGAAACACCTACGACTTTAGCTTTTTTATCATAAATGATAGCTCTAGCACTAGAAGTTCCTTGATCTAAAGCCAATATATATTTTTTATCCATAATTATTTATTTTGTATTATTTCGCCGCCACTAGAAGCGCTTTGAGAAATTGTTTTGGGTGTTCCCCAATAATAAATATCGCCGCTAGTACTAGCTGAGGCTTCAACATCTCCACTTAACTTTATCCGAATTTGTCCTCCTGTAGCTGCCTTAAGATTGGCATTAACTACATTTAATTTTTTACCATAAAAATAAGCACCAGTATTAGAAACTAATCCGAGGTTTTGCACCTTACCTTTCAAAGTAATTGTACTTCCCTGATTAACCTTCACATCCAAATTATCAATATTCAATTCCAAAATAGCATCACTTCCTTGAGTAAGTTTTATTTCAAACTTATCGGTATTTATGGATGTATTGGCAACAACAGTTACACCTGCTTTACCAATAATTTTATCAATATTTTTATAGAAAACAACAACAGTAATTGTCTTTTCATTGCCCATTTTAGTAAATTTAACCGTCAATTCTTCGCTTTTAATTTTAGTACTCACTTTGCTAAAGGCAGCACTATCACCTTTCAAAACAACATAAGTAGAGTCACTTTTTACCAAGCGCACTGTCATATTCCCAAAAAGATATACAGAATTAAAATCGGTAAGATATCTAGTTTCTGCACTGTCGGCTTTTGCTATAGTAACAGATAAAACCACAGCTATAATAATTCCAATAATTTTTCGCATATAATATTTTAATTTACAACAAATATACTAATAAAATAAACATGAAATAATCACTTACATAACGTTATTAACAGTTAAGCTTTTATATGTTGGTACTACAGGATTTAGAGTGGTCGCTTTAAGGTATAAATATAAAAACATAACTCTTAACACATGTTTACTAATGAATTAAACGTTTATTGACTCAAAGTCTATTAGTGAACGCGCTTATTATATGTATTATGTCATCCTTTCAGGGTTTTATGTAGTTTAAATATTATATAACTGAAGTTTCGCACATATATCTAAGTATTTAACTAATAGGTAATTCTTAATTATTTAGTTAAGATATAAAAAAGGAGTATTTCATTATAATTATCTAGTTTTTAGTAGATTGCTTGGTGTAAATATCTTTTACTATTAAATCCAAAACAAGTAATAAGTACTCATTATTCAATTT
>JAGLDA010000125.1 GCA_023145955.1 Bacteroidales bacterium | reverse complement strand
ATAAATAAGACTAAAATAGCACCAATTAATTTTGGGCCAAAATCCATTATAAAGGTAATTGCATGCTCATAATATAAGTCAACGTTTTCCATAAGTAATTTTTTGATTATTAGTTTTGATTAATTTTTAACGGTTACAAAAATATGCTTAATTTTAATACTGGGCATTAATACTTGTATATTAGAATGTTAATTATTCTTATAACTGTTTTCTGTGCTTTTGAACAACTGTTTTTTTAGATGCTATTTATTATATATACTATAAGTGTGTAGTATATAATATGCTAAAAAACAGAGCTGTATATCTAGGTGATACATTTATATTATTTAAAATATAAAGAGTTAAAAATAATACCTTAACGGAATAAATACCTATAAAATGATTAATTTTTTCACAAAAACAGTTTCTTTATCCTTTATATGGATAAAATAAATACCTTCAGAGAGCCCCTGCAAATCAATTTCTATATTAGTTCTATTTAAATCATTTTGAGGGCTTCTAATTATTAACTTTCCATTTATAGAGAAAATGGATATATCTTCGATGGGATTTATTCCATTATTAGAGATATGAATATAGTCTTTTGTGGGATTAGGATAAATAATATAAGGATCTATTTTGTTTATTTTTTCAATACTTACGTCATCTGCAGTAATATAACTTGCACTCCACCCTTGATTTGTATTATTAGGATTAGTTATAAATGTAATAAGCATTTTGCCACTAGGCGATATTACTGACTGAGGGATGTTATTACCTGAATATATTGCCAATAATTCTGAAGGCGTTGGTTCTGGATTATAAATTTTGACAAAGTCAACGCCTGCTTCAGTATCAAAACTATCAAAACTTAGCTTTATTGGAAGTCCATTTGTTGGTTTAATATACCATTTGCATAGTGAATTATTATTATAAGGGCTGCTGCCCGATCCATCAGAAATTGAAGCAATAGAGTCAGTAATTATCATTGTGCCATTACAATAAGTGTAATATATTGAGCTGTACGATATAAAAAAACCATCGCCTTCGTTGCTTGATGTAGAAGATAGTTTTATCAGTACGGAATTAACGGTTGATGTTAATGAACTTGGGATTGTATTTCCACTATACTTAGCCAATAGTGGAGAGGAAGTACTCGCTCCATCATAAAAATAAAGAGTATCATCACTTGCCAATTCAAATTTATTGAAATCAAATTTTATTTTTTCAATATTTCCATTTGGCTGGATTAGCCATTGGCAGTCTGAGTTTGGTAAATAATCACTTGGTCCACTTTGATCGGTTATTGTTCCTTTTTTTGCAGTTATTGTTTGCGTAGTTGTATTGCAATATTCTGGATAATTATTTGCTGGATATATATTAAAAACTGCTCCTTGGCCTGAAGAAAAATCGCTTCCTCCAGGATTCAGTTGCGATAAGTAATAGAAACCATCGTAAGAACCTCCCCAGCCCCAATTAAAATGAAAAAAATCAGAGCCTTGATAACCATCTAAATTAAAAGCATGACCAGCATTGCCTTGGCTATCTCTACCATGGTAGTAAAGTGGTATTTTATTGTCCAAACTAGTTGTTATAAGGCTATTCCATTGAGTTTGAGAATAATCGTTGCGATGTTTAAGTACTGCGCCAGTTTGATATCCAAAATAATTGGTTAATGCTGAGGGAACGGTAAATGAATACGCTCCAGATCCAGCAGCAGAATAACCCATATCTACACTAATTCCTAAATGTTGTAATAGTTGTGCTATTTCAAAATTACCACCATAACCCATCTGGTTTTGCATTTCGTTCCATTTATAATTTGTGGATCCAAAATTTGCAGTTTGGTTGCCATAAACACTATGGTTATATGAATGAGAGCCAGTGCCATATTCTGGATAACGGTAATAGTACAGTATCTGCGCCATGGCTACAGCTACACATCCAGCATATACCCTTCCGCCGGGTCCAGCAGCATCAATTGGGCATTCAGAATTATACGGACTGTCTTGATTCCATTTGCTTAGCAATAAAGGGCTAATTGATTTTGAGTCAAGGAAAATACCTTTATCAGTTTTAGTAATACTACTCCACTTGTCCTCTATGTCTAGTGTTGCAACTAAATTCTTTTCTTTTATTTCAAATACCGCTTCAGCATATTGTAGCATCCAGCTATCATAGTTTTCGGCATTCAACTCTTTGTTTATTTTCCCATCAATACTAAATCCAAGTATTGGGTATGATGCATCATCAGCAGCAATATGTACAAAATTGTCATTATTAAAAACAACAGTATAATAAACTATTGTATTATTATAACTTTTCTCAATGGTGTTAGATATTAATATCTTACTACCGTCTTTTTCAATATGATGATAATATGCCTTAATGTAATTTAATGCTGCTTTTTCTGCAATATTCTTAGGTACAAAATCAGCAAAAGCAAATATTGAAATTAGTAAAAATGCTATAAGTGTTATTAGGTTCTTCATAAATAGTTTTTCTGATAATAGCAAAATAATGCTATTTTATTAATCGTTAATAGGCTCCCAAATAAAAATCTCTTCTTTTATTCTTGGCCGCCAATGCAAATATGATTTAAATCCTCTAAGATATAATGCTCTTTTCGATAATTTTTCAACAGGGTTTAGGCTAGCCTTTACACGACTTAAATATACAATATTACTTACTCCACCAGGAATAAATTCTATTCTCATATCACTTGAAGCCCCTAAGTTTACACCAGAAAGCGTACTGTCCTCTTCTCTAACAAAATATATGCTTTGAGCATTTTCAAGTACATCCACATAATTCATTGTGCCATCCATAAAGTGCACAAGCATATTCCTACCTGAAACCTGATTATAGTACTCCAAACTATCATGCTGCAATACAAAAGAATTAGTGTCGATATATATTTTATCAATATCTCCATTTGCCATATATACTCTAATTTTCTTTCCCGAGATTTGACTATTTTCTCCCCATATTAAAGGGCGAGAGTACATGGTTAGCATGGAGTCTTGTAAGTAATAAACTAAGGAGTCACACTTTCCTTGAAGGTTGCTTTTATAAAACTGCGTATGATTATATACATAAAAAGTTTTTGCTTCTTGATTTGTGTCTGTTTCTAACATTAATGTATCGCCATGTAAATACAGCGAATCCTTTTCCTCATCAATGATTATTGCTTGGCTATGATTAGTAAAAAAAGACAATCCACCATGCTCGTAGTATTCGGCATAGTTTCCTTTTACAATAATATTTTTTACTGAATCAAAGAGTATAACATTATTAAAACCTTGCCCAAAACCAATATTTCTGTCATAATATAAGCTATCAGCCCATAGTTTCTGATTATCATTTTGTAATAATGCCTGATTATTAAAACTAGCTTGATCAGTACCAGTATTATACCATCCCTCTTTGCAGAATATGGAATTATCGTCACTAATAATTGTGGTAGAGCCATTAAAAAAGGCAGTATTTATTTTGCTCTTAAAAGTAAGAGTATCCGAATACATTGTGTAATCAGGGTTAACTAATACTACATTGCGCCTAAAATGGTAAGTTTTTGATCGGCTAAAGTAATAACCTAAAACTGATGTTAATGTATTATCTTTATCTACAATCTTACCACCATTAAAGTACATGGCTTTTTTAGATTTTGTAAAATAATCTAGATAATCGGTATAAAGCGTCATATCTTTATCTATCATGCTAACATTATTTCTAATCTTTGCTAGAGCACGATTTCCAATATAGTGCATAGTATCGCCGTAAATTACCATTCCTTGGCGGTCAACTATTCTAACATCACCAAAAGCATCAAAGTCATTATCACTATTATAAAAGTATGCAATATTACAGTACATGGTATTATCTCCATGTTTAAAAATAACCCCCTTGGTCAATTTTTGCGCATTCTTTCCATTATAAACGCTAGCTTTAAGAGAACCAGCTTTTACAAGCTGTACTTTTGTCCCTCTTTGTGCGCTTATATTAATACCAATAAGTAATATTGATAGTAAAAGGAAATGTCTCATTAATTTAATAATAGTTATGTTTTAAAATTATTGGCTTTATTATTTAATAAAACGCTTAATTATTTTATTAAGGTTGCAAATATACAACCTATTCTTTTACTATTTATTTTCCATTGATTTCATTTTATTAGCCAACATATTGATTATTATTCGTTTTTTTTATATTGCTAAAAATCAATTATAGATAATAGATTATTATAAATTGTTAAGAAATAGAATCAGAAAATTATCATTAGATTTGCACTTTAAATTTGAAATATAATATTTTAAGAAATATATTTAAATACAAAATAAAATGGAAAGAGATCAGCAAATATTTGACCTTATAGAAGAAGAGAGATTACGCCAACTTCATGGAATAGAACTTATAGCTAGTGAAAATTTTGTTAGTGAGCAGGTATTGGAGTCTATGGGCTCAGTATTGACAAATAAATATGCCGAAGGATATCCTGGAAAAAGGTATTATGGTGGTTGTCAAATAGTGGATCAAACAGAGCAGTTAGCAATAGATAGAGCAAAAGCACTATTTGGTGCTGAATATGTAAATGTGCAGCCTCACTCTGGTGCTCAGGCAAATGCAGCAGTTTTCTTTGCAGTATTAAAGCCAGGAGATACATTTATGGGCTTAGATCTTTCTCATGGTGGACATTTATCTCACGGTTCGCCAGTAAATTTGTCAGGTATAAATTATAATCCAGTAGCATATCATGTAAAAGAAGAAACTGGTACTGTTGATTATGATGAAATGGAGAAGTTGGCATTGGAGCATAAGCCAAAAATGATTATTGCGGGTGCTTCTGCTTACTCTCGTGATTGGGATTTTGAACGTATGCGTACTATTGCCGATAAGGTAGATGCTATTCTTATGGCAGACATCGCTCACCCTGCTGGACTTATTGCTAAAGGTTTATTAAACGATCCAATGCACCATTGCCATATTTGTACTACTACCACTCACAAAACACTTCGTGGGCCTCGTGGAGGTATGATTCTTATGGGTAAAGATTTTGAGAATCCTTTTGGAATAAAAACTCCTAAAGGTGCTACAAAAATGATGTCGGCAGTTCTTAATTTTGCTGTATTCCCAGGGCAACAAGGTGGTCCACTAGAGCATGTAATTGCTGCTAAAGCTGTAGCTTTTGGTGAGGCTCTTACAGATTCGTATATGGATTATGCTATTCAAATGCAGAAAAATGCTAAAGTAATGGCTACTGCTTTTATGGATATGGGATATAAAGTTATTTCTGATGGTACTGATAACCATAGTATGCTGATAGATTTACGCCCTAAGTTTCCAGAAATTACTGGCAAAATTGTTGAGAACACTTTAGTTCAAGCTGATATTACTATTAATAAAAACATGGTGCCTTTCGATAGCCGTTCTCCATTCCAAACTTCAGGATTGAGAGTAGGAACACCAGCTATTACTACTCGTGGTATGAAAGAAGAGCATATGCGCCCAATCGTAGAAATGATTGATAAGGTGATTTCTAATGTAAATAACGAGGATATTATTAAAGCAGTTAGGGGTGAGGTGAATGACTTTATGAGTCCATTCTCAATGTTTGCATACTAATTGTAGAAATATAGCATAGAATTATGCTCAAATGAAAAAGCCATTATCGCTACTTTATAGTATTGATAATGGCTTTTCTGTTTATTATTGGTAAGTATTTAAGTTTTAATACTCTGCCATAAGTTTTTTCTCTTCTTTGGTAACTTGAGTATAGCTATCTTTCCATGTTAGCATTGTGTATACAGAAGTATAAAATAAGCGAGAAGTCATATTATCATAAGGTTTAATAGCTCCGGCATCTGTATTTAATACAAAATCTTTATTCATCATATCACCTAACTCATATGTAAATTTCACACTTAAACCTCCAGGGAAAGTTATGCCAGCAAATACTGATGGGATAAGTAAATTTACTCTGTCAGAAAACCATTCTGTATATCTACGCTTTCCAGAAGGAAGAAATTCTTTCTCTTTATAGTGATATAGCATATCATACTGTGCTCCTGCAAACATATACATTCCTTTTTCGAGATTGCCAAATTTTATTGCCAATGGAATACCTAATGTGTATGCTCTACGCTTCCATTTTACCTTATCAGTAAGGCCGCTTTCTGAAGGCATTTCGTTAGTAATAAAACCAATATTTCGGTTTACGATACCTGTATATATACCGAAGTGTTTATTGAAATCGTAATGAGTATATAAGCCTAAATGAAGCCATATAGTAAATCTCATAGGGCCAGTAACGCTTCCCTGCTTGTTGTTGCTCAATACGCCAGAACCATCAGAAGTATATGATGCGTCAGAAAACCCAAAAATCATTTCTCCAGATACGCCCGTATATAATTTTTGTGATATTGCAACTTGTGATAATGATATTATAAATAATAAAAGTAAAAGTTTTTTCATGTAATTAATATTTAAGTTATTGATATTTATTTGAGCAAAGATAATGTAAAAAAGGAAAGTGCTTTTAAAAAATGCTCAAAAGTATTTCATGCAAATTTATTGCTTAATATAAATTGAGCCAATCCTTATGTTTTGCTTATAAAATTTAATTTGGCATTCTCTATCTATAGTTATTATAATATATAATACAGAAATTGAAATATCAATATAAGTATCAGACATTCAATTGTTAATATGTAGGGTGATATTGTCGATAATAGTTTTTTATTATATATATTAATTTTGAATATTATTAGATATCAAATGTGAACAAATAGTGGATTAGAAATAGGATTAACTGTGAGTTTTGTCTTACTTTTGTACTATAATAATAAATGTATATGGAAGAGGAGTTTAATAATTTTTCACAAGAGGATGTAAATAGATTGGTTGAGCGTTTTGAAGCTTCAATTCAGGATACCGATTCTGCTTATTTTGATGTGGAAGAATTTGAGGAGATTATTGATTATTATGACATTGTACATGATAGCAAGAAGTTGCATCTAGCATTACAAATAGCGGTAAATATTCATCCTAATCATATAGTTTTTAAGCTTAAAGAGGCACAGCGCTTGGTGTCGTCAAAACGTTTTGAAGGAGCTATATATATTCTACAAGATATTCTGCAGCTTGAGCCACAAAACTATATGGTGTTGCAAACGCTAGCCTTTGCATATGGTAATATGGGTAAACATAAGTTGTCCATAAAAATTCATAAACAAACACTTGATATTACATCAGAAATTAAGGATGTATATATGAATATTGCCTATGAATATGAAAATTTGCATGAATATGATAAGGCAATAAGCTATCTTAAGAAAGTGCTTATTGAAGATAGTGAAGACGAAGGGGCCTTATATGAGATATTATTTTGCTATGAATTGAGCAAAAATATGGATGAGAGTCTTAAATTCTTTAGTGGTTTTATTGATGAGCATCCATACTCCCAAATTGCATGGTTTAACCTTGGTATAACATATAGCAATATGCAATTGTATGAAAAAGCAATGGAAGCTTATGATTATACCCTTGCTATTGATGAGGAGTTTAGTAGTGCCTATTTCAATAAAGCAAATGCTCTAATTAATTTGGGAGAATTTAAAAAAGCTATTGAAAATTTTGAAGAAACTTTTGTCTACGAAGAGCCTGACAGTACTACTCATATGTATATTGGGCAGTGTTACGAAAATCTTACTAATAAGGATGCAGCTATAAAGCATTACTTTAAGGCAATAGAATTAAATGATAAATTGCCAGAAGCATATGTGAATATAGCATTATTATATTTTAATATTGAAAATTATTCCAAAGCATTGCCTATGATCAAGCAGGCTTTGAGTATTGCACCTGATAATCTTGATTATAAGTATATTTATGGAGATATTTATGCTGAAATGGAGGATTATAAAATGGCCATTGAAGTTTATTTAGAAATTGTAGATATTGACCCTGATAATAAGGAAATATATTTTGATTTGGCAGGAATTTATTGGAATATGGGCGATAGAGATAACGCATTTGCCATTTTGGATAAAGGTGTGGAGTTCTCAAAAATTAATTATAGGAACTATATTCGTTTAGCAGAATTTTATTATGAAATGGGCGATATAAACATGACTTTAAACTATATATCGGTGGCTTGTAATAGTAGTAAGGAAGGATGTTTAGAATTGCTAAATGGCATTACTAACCTTATGAATAATGAAGAAGTGCGCGAATTGCTTGGTCTAAAAAAGTAGGTAACTAGCTCAGCTACTATAGAGTAAAAAAAACCTACTATTTCGAATAATAATTTAATAATTCTTCAATAGCTTTAGTACATACAGGACAAAATTCATCATGTAATATTGATTTCATAGAGCAGTCTACTTGTGGGCGATATACGCCTTTCTCCACATATCCTCCACCTTCGTATGCGCCAAGTGGATTTTCACCATTAGGATCTATTTCTGTAGGTATTTTGGTGTTCTTATTAATGCTGCTTTTCCATTTACTATCAAAATTTACTAATGTTGTAATATTAGGTTCCCAAGGTTCTTTGCTTAGGTCGTAATAGTTTTCGCCGGAAACACCTGAAGAATAGTATTCATCAGCAAGGCCAGCAAAAGCATGCCCAAATTCATGACAAAAAACAAAGCCTGAATATGGATCATCAGCTGTGCAGATAGAGTAAAAATTATAAATACCTGCACCACCATATTTATCAGTATTTACCAAAATGTAAATTTGATCATATGGTGCATTTGCAGCGGCATCTCGTATGGTTACATTCTTTACAGTATTAATATACCGCTCTACATTAAAAGTGTAAAAATGGCTATCGAAATATGTATTCTTATAGATACCATCTCCAGGAATATCAGTACCTGATTCTTTAGAAACTGTGGGAACAGCCCATACATTTATATTATGACTATGACTATTGAAAGGTGACCAAGATAATAAAGTATCAGTAAACCTCTGTGCATCTTTCATGAATTTTTGCATCTCCATTTCAGTATAACCCTCAGCAAGAATTACAATGTCCAACTTCTTAGAAGGGGAACCACTATCATGTATCTTGAAAGCTTTTATTTTCGTTTTTTGAATAGGGTTAATCATATAGTTATTAGGGTTTACCAATATACTGCTTAGTTTTACCCAATCTTGCTTTTTATTCCTTTTATAAATATTTACAATAACGCTTTTTCTAGGAAAAGGCATAATAATGCTCTCTGAAAAACTTCTCCAATTGCTTATAGCTTCAGGAGTATGAGTCCACTCAGCACAGAGAGTAGAATAACCACGAGAGTATAATAGTTTACCACTTAAACTATCAGTCATTTCAAATTTATAATAGCCATAATTAAAAGTATCTATTAAATTTACCTCCGAACCTCCCCAAAATGGTTCATGATAAAATTCATCAAGTGATATTATTTCATCATTGTGAGTAGCAGAGTGGATATAATCAATGCGTAATGACCCTTTTTCGAATGTCGAAGTAAAATCCTGAGCATTAATATTTAATGATAGAATAGTAATAATAATTATGGCAATAATTTTCATGTGTTAATATGATAAAAAAAGTTAGTGTTTCTAGTGATTGTCTAAACCTTCATAAACAGAATTTTTACTTTTAAATTCAGGAACAATTGCTTTCATTTCTTTTACGATTTCAAGATTATTCTGTGTATCAAATAGATTAATTAAATTTTGAATCTCACCATTTATTTTATCGTAATCATAAGCTCTAACCTCAGCAATCATTATTTTCTCATGATCTGTTGGTAAAGTATTCTCTTCTGTAGCTAGCAATTCTTCATAAAGCTTCTCCCCAGGTCGCAATCCGGTAAAAATAATTTGGATATCCTTGCCAACTTCAAGCCCTGATAGTTTTATCATCTTTTTTGCCAGGTCAAGAATCTTTACAGATTCTCCCATATTAAATACAAATATTTCGCCACCATGTCCCTTATTACCAGCCTCTAACACAAGCTGACAGGCTTCAGGAATAGTCATGAAATATCTTGTAATATCAGGATGAGTAATGGTTAATGGGCCACCTTCTCTTATTTGTTTGGTAAAAAGTGGGATAACAGATCCATTGCTACCTAATACATTTCCAAAACGTGTAGTTATATATTTTGTTTTAGATTTTTCGTTCAAAGCTTGTACATAGGTTTCGGCTATACGTTTGGAGGCTCCCATTACATTAGTTGGGTTTACAGCCTTATCTGTAGAAATCATTATAAACTTCTCCACCCCAAACTCATTAGCTAAATCAGCTAATACCCTTGTTCCTTTCACGTTTGTCATAATTGCCTCGCTGGGGTTGCTTTCCATCAAAGGCACGTGCTTATATGCTGCCGCATGGTATATTATATCTGGCGAATAGTGTTTAAAGGCTTTCTTCATTCTAGCCCTACTTCTTACATCGCCTATCATAAACTCAATATTATTAGTGATGTGCGATTGCAATTCGAGCTCAATATGGTACATAGGAGTTTCTGCAGCATCTATTACTACTATCATTCTAGGTTTGAATTTAGAAACCTGACGTATTATTTCACTACCAATGGAGCCAGCGCCGCCAGTAATCCATATAACCTTATCGTTTAATTCTTTTGAAATAGCTCGTCTATCTAAATTTATTTCACTTCTTTCGAGAAGTTCAAGAATATTAATGTCCTTTATCTGATTAGTACTAAGTTCTCCATTAATCCAATTGCTTACCGGTGGTACATACTGGATTTTTGTTTTATGCTTCAAACAAATTTCAGCAAGTAAATTCTTACGCTCCACACTTACCGTTTGTGCTGATATAATGAGCTTATCAATATGGCTTTCTTCCAAAAGGTCTTCAAGGGCAAAAGGTTTATAAACTTTTACTCCCATAAGCTTTCTTCCTTGCTTTGATGAGGAATCATCAATAAAAGCTTTAACATCTACAGTATCGCCATAGCTTTGCTTTAGAGCATTATATGTAAAAATCCCACCTTCACCAGCTCCAAATATAATTATGTTAACTTTCTTACCATTTCCACCATTCATTCTAGGAGATTTAAATTCTGAATAAGTCGTTTTTATTAACAAACGAAATGAAATTAGCCCGATAGAAGAGGAGATGAATTCTATAATTAGAATTGCCCTTGGAATTAGAATACTATCATAAGTAAAATAATAAACATAATCAATAATAGAAATAATTAGAGTGCCTACCAATAGTGTAGAAAGAATACGCATAACATCTTGCGTCTCTGTGTATTGGATTATTCCTGTAAATGTTTTTGCAATAGCAAAACTCGCTACCCTTACCACTAGAAAGATAGTTACCGCTAAAGGTATTAATTCCATCTGGTCGGCAGGAATATTAAAATTGAATCTTAAAAGATATGCAATCATCGTTGAGAAAAATATCATTGCAACATCTATAATAAGTATTACCGCTCTGGGAGCGGCTCTTGAAGTATCTTCCATTGTGTTATTATTATTTTGCTTTATAGCAAGTGCAAATTTACGGAAAATAATTAAGGGTTTAGATATTGATAAACCTCCTTTTAAAAAATGTTTTTTGTTACTTATGTTTTACCTCAAAATAAGTACCTTTGCTGCTTGTATAAAAACGTACTACAATGAAATAACTTAAAAAATAAAATTAGGTTATAAAATATAAAAAATTAACAAGATATGAAGCATACAGCGTTTACAGAAAAACATATTGCTATGGGTGGCAAAATGGTGGAATTTGCAGGTCATAATATGCCTGTGCAGTTTGCAGGGATTAATATTGAGCACGAAACGGTTCGTAAAGGAGCTGGTGTATTTGATGTG
The DNA here is from genome assembly GCA_023145955.1 of Bacteroidales bacterium. Classification (GTDB taxonomy): domain Bacteria; phylum Bacteroidota; class Bacteroidia; order Bacteroidales; family UBA1556; genus UBA6267. The sequence continues at coordinate 10,685 of JAGLDA010000125.1, read as the reverse complement.
TCGCATATGGGCGAGTTTTGGGTTCGTGGGCCAAAGGCTTACGAATTTGTTCAAAAAGTAACGTCCAATAATGTTGGAGATTTATCTAGTGGTAAGGTTCAATATTCTTGCTTTCCTAATAATGATGGAGGAATTGTAGATGACTTATTAGTATATGAATTTAGTAAAGAAGAGTATCTTTTAGTAGTTAATGCCTCAAATATTGAAAAAGATTGGGCTTGGTGTAATGAACAAAATACTATGGGTGCTGATCTTAGCAATGCTTCTGATGATACTGCCCAACTAGCTATTCAAGGGCCATTGGCTTTAAAGATTATGCAAAAGCTAACCGACGCCTCTGTTGAGGATATGGAGTATTATACTTTTAAAGTTTTGACTCTTGCCGGAATTGAGAATGTATTATTCTCTACAACTGGTTATACTGGCTCTGGTGGATGCGAAATATATATTCCTAATGCTGTTGGTGCGGAAATATTTGATGCAATATTTGAAGCAGGTAAGGAGTTTGAGATTAAGCCAATAGGTCTTGGGGCTAGAGATACGCTACGTTTAGAAAGTGGATTCTGCTTGTATGGTAATGATATAAATGATGTTACATCGCCAATTGAAGCTAGCTTAGCTTGGATTACAAAATTTGTAGATGGAAATAACTTTGTAAATAGAGCTTATCATGAAGAAATTAAGGCTAATCCAATTCAGAAGCGCTTGAAAGGATTTATTATGTTGGAAAAAGGTGTTCCAAGACATGGTTATGAGGTTTGTGATGCTGATGGAAATATAATTGGTGAAGTAACTTCTGGAACCATGTCGCCAATGCTGAAACAAGGCATAGGTATGGCTTATATTAATGCTCCATTTCATAAAATGGGATCAGAAATATATATTAAAGTGCGTAAGAAAACTATAAAAGCTGAAGTTGTAAAAACACCTTTCTATAAAGGATAATAATAATATTATAAAGCCTGGAATAGATATTTTTCTTTTTCAGGCTTTTTTATACCCCAAAATTATGAATGATGAATTCTATTATTTAGGAAAAATTACCAAATTATATAGCTATAAAGGTGAAGTAGTATTTTATTTTGATGTTGATGATGTGTCAGACTATAAGAATCTTGATGTTGTTTTTATTGATATTAAAGGTGATGTAATTCCATTTATGATTGAGAAAATAAGCTTTTCTAAATCTAATGCAGCTACAGTAAAACTTATGGATATAGATACTGAGGCTGATGCAAGACATTTGCTAAACAGCTCACTTTATTTGCCAATTGAGACCTTGCCAAAATTGGATGGAAATAAATTTTATTTTCATGAAGTTATAGGGTTCGAAATTTGGGATAAGGAGCATGGCTATGTTGGTGTTATTGAAAGAATTATTGATGACACAGCTCAGCCAATATTCGAAATAAAAGATAATTATACTGAAATACTGCTTCCAATAGTAGACCATTTTATTGATAAGGTTGATAGAAAAGAAAAAAAAATACATGTAATTTTTCCTGATGGTCTTTTAGAATTATATAGAGACGAGGAGGATGACGATGAGGATGACGAATATGATATTGACTAATCCTTGTATAACTCTATAGCAGATATTAATAATTCAACGAAAAGCAATGCCTTTCGATTTCAAACAATTTTCTATTCAAGATAAAAATTCTGCCATGAAGGTGGGTATTGACTCTGTGCTGCTTGGCGCATGGGCCGATATTGCTGGTAGTAAAAAGATATTGGATTTGGGCGCAGGCACTGGTGTTTTGTCCATAATGCTTGCTCAAAGGTTTAATAATATTGAAATTGATGCCATTGAAATTGATAGTTCAGCAAATATTGATCTAAGGAATAATGTAAATAATTGCCCTTGGAAGGAATCTATTAATCCAATTCTTGACGATTTTCTGAATTTTGACTTTAGTAGTAGATATAATCTAATAATCTCTAATCCACCTTACTATATTGCCTCGGAATCGAATATAGAAAGGAGCAGAAAAACTGCACGTATTGCAAATATATTAACTCCTGATAAACTGTGTAATAGAGCTTTTGAGATTATTGAGGATGAAGGTAAACTTATAGTTATTTATCCGTTTATGCTCCGCGAAGATTTTATTAAAGCAGCATTTAAAAGTGGTTTTTTTCTTTACTCTGAGCTAATAATTAGCGATACTATAAATGCTAAAGCTAAACGTAGTATCCTTTGTTTTAGTAAAGAGATAGTTGTATCACCAAAGTTAGAAACTTTTATTCTTAAGATAAAGGAAGGTGGTTATAGTCAGCAATTTAAGGATTTAACTAAGGAATTCTATTTGGATTGATATTTCTGATTTATTATGGAATATCAAAAGCTTTATGCTATTTAGTAAAGTCAAACATTGATTCTAGTGAATACTTAAAATTACTATTTTTGCCGATTGATACCACAAAATATATTGCAGTAATTATTATTTGGATATTGTCTAGGAATAATTAATTGCAATGTAATAAACTTATACTAAATGCTTTTTAATTCAATTGATTTTGCGATATTTTTACCAATAGTATTTTTACTTTATTGGTTTGTTGTAAAATATAATCTGAAGCTTCAAAATATGCTTATTGTTGTATCTAGTTATGTATTTTACGGCTGGTGGGATTGGCGTTTTTTGATACTCATATTATTTAGTACACTTATCGATTATACAATAGGAAGAAGATTATTTAAAGAAGAAGTTCAGTCAAAAAGGAAAATTCTTCTTTGGATTAGTATTATTGTAAATTTAGGTTTTCTAGGATTTTTTAAATATTACAACTTTTTTGTTGCAAATTTTGTTGAAGCATTTTCCTTTTTTGGTAGCCAAATAAGTGCTAGTAGTTTAGAAATAATATTGCCTGTAGGTATAAGTTTTTATACGTTCCAAACATTAAGTTATTCTATAGATGTATATAAAAAGAAATTAGAGCCCACTGATGATATAGTTGCTTTTGCTGCTTTTGTGAGCTTTTTTCCTCAACTAGTTGCTGGGCCAATTGAGAGGGCGAAAAACTTGCTCCCACAGTTTTATGTAAAAAGGAATTTTGATATTATAAATGCTGTGGATGGGCTCAAGCAAATTTTATGGGGCTTGTTCAAAAAAGTTGTTATTGCAGATAATGCAGCACAAATTGCAAATGAAATATTTAATAATTCTGGAGATTATTCCGGAAGCACACTTATAATTGGTGCATTGTTTTTTACCTTTCAGATATATGGAGACTTTTCTGGATATTCGGATATTGCAATTGGAACGTCTAGGCTTTTTGGTTTTAATCTGAAGCAAAATTTTGCTTTCCCATATTTCTCAAGAGATATTGCTGAATTCTGGCGCAGGTGGCATATTTCACTTTCAACATGGTTTAGAGATTATCTTTATATTCCTATAGGAGGAAGTAGAGGGAGACTTATATTTACAATTAGAAACACCTTTATTATATTTATTGTAAGTGGGTTTTGGCATGGGGCTAATTGGACTTTTATTGTTTGGGGAGCACTTAACGCGCTTTATATTATCCCTATTATTATTTTGAATAGAAATAGGAATAATACTAATAATATTGCCGAGGGGAATTCCTTGCCTAGCTTATACGAGTTGTTTAGTATGCTGTTAACCTTTTCTCTAACAGTGTTTGCATGGATATTTTTTAGAGCAGAAAATGTTGCTCACGCATTTTCAATAATTAGTGAAATATTCTCACTTTCAAGTTTTGTTGCCCCTAGCTTCATTGGAATGCAGTTAGCATTTAAAACCTTCTTGCTAATAATATTTTTTGTAACCATTGAATGGATTGGTAGAACTGAAGAATATGCAATTGCTAGTATTGGGCATAATTGGAAGAGAGTTTTTAGATGGAGTTGGTATTCTTTTTTGATATTCTTAATAGGATTCTTTATGCAAACTGTTAAAACGGATTTTATATATTTTCAATTCTAGCAATCATTATTATGACTGATATAAAACGCTTTATTAAAACACTTTTTTACTTTGCTACATTTAGTAGCATTAGCTATATAATTCTAGTTATTATTGGAGGAACTATTAATATGCCATTTATAAGTGCTAATGTGAAATATATTGAAGGCCCGCAAGGTGACTTGTTTTATAGAACTAATGAGATAAGTTATTTCAAAAATGTGGATGTTTTATTTTCAGGATCTTCGCATACTTATAGAGGATTTGATACAAGAATTTTTAAGGATAATAATTTAGGTTGCTTTAATTTGGGATCTAGTACACAAACTCCACTGCAAACAGAGGTTCTGCTTAAAAGATATTTGGATAGCTTAAATCCTAAAACTATTGTTTTTGAAGTATCTCCAATTGTATTTTCTAGTGATGGTATAGAGTCTACTCTTGATTTAATTAAGAATACTAAGAATGATATTTATACTATAACTAAGCTTATTACATTTAATAATATTAATACATTAAATACCGCAATATTTGGGTTTTATAAAGACTTATTTAAGGATAAATATATAGTTAAGGACAGTATTAGGTTGAATAAAGATTTGTATATCACTGGTGGGTTTGTGCAAAGGGATATGGCCTATTATAAACCTGAAACAATAGAAAAAAGTCACATAATAGTCAATGATAAAATGCTTGAGATTTTTGATAGAATAATAAATAATGTGCGAAGCAAAGGGATAAATGTAATACTTGTGCAAACACCAATTACTAAAGTCTTATATAACTCATATTCAAATATTAATGCTTTTGATTCAATAATGTCTAAATATGGTAATTATTATAATTTTAATGAAATATTGGAATTAACCGACAGCGTTCATTTTTACGATGAAGACCACTTAAACCAGAAGGGTGTAGTTTTATTTGACAATAAATTTATTGAAGTATTGGAATTATAAGTATTTATTTTAAAAGCACCATTTTACTACTCATTTCCTTAGATTCTTTATCTCCATTTTCATTTACTGATGCGTACCGCAAAGTATAGATGTATAATCCCTGATTTAAATCTGCTCCAGAGTCACTTCTTCCATCCCATACAATTTCACCATCACCAACTCTATATCCAGATGAGTTTACTGATGTTTTAATCCTTCTTACGAGCTGTCCAGCATTAGTATAAATAAGTACTTCTACATCCAATATATCGCAGCCTTGATTGTGCTCAAATATTATTGATGTTGTATTGGTAAAAGGATTAGGAGCATTAAATAAGTGATCCATTGCCATTTCTGAGCTCGACGCTACAATAAAATCTATAGATGCATTTGCAGAGTTGTTATATACATCCCATACTTTTACATCAATTGTATGCTGTCCATCTGCCAATTTGTAAAAAGGGTAATTAATCACTCCTTTTTTGAAATCCCCAAGCTCTGCCTGATAATACTCGTTAAGAATAATTGGATTAGTACTTTGAGCATCCAATATTGCTGTTATATCATGCCCAATACCATTACCTACGGTATTTATGCCATGTTCATCAAAAACTAAAGCGAGTAATTTTGGATTCTCATTAGTAATTCCGTTATTTTTGAAATCTGTATTATTCATAAAAAGCTCAATACTTGGCCCTTCAGTATCATCATCAGCAAAAAGGTATGAACCACCAATCGATAGTGTATCGGAATAGCCGTTAGCATCAATAGTATCATTAGTAGCATAATACGATATTTTGCCATTTCCAAAATTATAGGCAATATCTTTTGGTACAACAAAGTCAAACTTAAACTCTCCGTTTGTCACCATTGCTTTGCCTTTATAAATGATGCTTTTTTGCAATTCAAAATTATATATTGGGCTGCCACCATCATTACCTAGAGTTGAATAGGTTTTGCTTTTGTCGAAAATAGTTACATCAACTTGCCCATTAAATAGAGAGTTTATTACTCCAGATTTATGAACTTCGCCATTAATGGTTATTTGCTGTAAGGCTTTTATCGTATCAATAGGGAGTCCAGTTTTTGAGTCATTAATACTCGCTGTAATAACTTCATCCATTGGGTAAGATAGTTGCATTGCAGGGTCGCCAAGTAATACAAAGTTCTTATTTTGATATATAGAGCCTGAACCAATTTTCGACTCACGAACAATATCTCCCAACCGTGGGTATTCCCCATTTTCTTTCTTAAATATTTTTCTAATAATAACTTTATTAAGAGCAAAATTTGAACTCGACCACGAAACTCTAGAGGTTGTAAGAAGACCTATGCCTCCTCCTTGAGGATTAAGAAGTACGTGTTCGCCAGCAGAAATTCTGCCAGGATCGTCGTAGCGACTAAATTCGCATGTGGCAGTAATAAAAAGTGGTAGGTTGCTAAAATTAGACCAAGAGTTAATATCATTTACTTCTAAAACAGATTCGTGTGACCAACCTTCCTCTCCTCCATGGCCAGTATAATTTATTACTAAGTTTCCTTTTTCTACAGCTTGGTTTATAGCTTTTTTTACATCAGGGTATCGCTGCCCTCCAGGAGTTATAATCTGTTGGTAAGCGTCAAAAAATATTTTATCAGTATTATATACAGGGTGTTTTAATCGAGTATAGTTTGCTAAATAATCAGCCTGGGAAGTATGTACACCTCCATCTTCGTCATCGCCAATAAAACAAACTTTATTTCGCCAATCAGCCATTGTTTTTATACTGCCGTAACTATTATTACAAGAAGTGGCACTACTTTGACTTCCAACTGATTTGTAATTAAGTATCTTGTTTATAATTGCATCAGCTTGAGCCACCGTAGATACTGGAAATCTACCTATACCGATATCTAAATTCCCATTGGAGTGAGCCCCTTCGCCATCATCAAGCAATCCAAAAAAATCATCGGTGCAATATGAGGCCGTTGGTAATAGTGAGCTTATAGATTCATATGTGGGGATAAGGTTTGTATTATTTGAAATACGATTTTTATAATCATAAGAAGCATCGCCAAAAAGAAGTAAGTATTTGGGCATTTTTGCAATATCTCCATTTGCTTTATCATAAAGCATTTTTATGAAATCTCTAATGGCAGAATTATCTTTAGCACCACTTCCAAACTCGTTATAAATAGGAGCTAAGGTAGTTTTGTAAATGGTGAAATTATTCTTATTTATATGATAGTTCTCTAATAGTTGTACATGTGATTCAAATTTGCTGTCATATAGTATGATATAGTCAATATTGCTCAAAGCATGTAGGTTTTGATTATCGATACTGCCCACCATGCCAGGGCTTATATATGCACCGTTATGAGCTAAATAACTTCTTAAACTATCGCCACTGGATATAAATTTTATTGTAGTATTTGTTAAATTATTAGTCATTATCATTGGAGAAATATGATTGCTAATATCCCATATCTCAGTATTCTGATTTGCATTTTCCAATGTGTATTCAATTATATTTCCACTAGCAACAGACTTTGGGTCACAAAACTGCATTTGCCCACCATACATAGTCAAATTACGACGTGCATTTATTGCAATATAATTCATCCATGCTTGAGAGCTGGAGCTAGGTTTGCTATATACACTGTTTATATTTATGGTAGAATTAGAAGTTGTAAAACTAAAAGTATCAGTAACAATTGAAGCATAAGACGCCAGATAATCTGAACTTGATGCAGCATATTGAACCGTGCGATCAATACCATTTACATTAAAGTACATTGTACTATTAATAGTGCTTCTTGCAATACTGTTTATTTTTATGTGCACTGACTCATTAGACACAATGTTTGGAAAACTAAAGCTAAACTTATGACTTTTTTCTATGCTGTAGTGTTCGCCATACCATTCACGACCTGACTTAATAAGGTTTAGTGAGTCTTTCTCATGAAAAGCATAATCAGTAAATTTGTTAACATATGTATTAGGGCTTGCATAAGTGTTTGGATCGGTTGCTATTCTTTTACCATTGCCATTTTTTACAGTAATAAAGTAATATGCATAATCATCATAGATATTTTTTTTATGATAAAATGTATTGTTTAATTGAGTGAATTTCCATGTATTTGGCCCTTTACCATAAAAAAGAAAGTAATCGTTATTATCGAATATGCCATTGGAGTTGATATCAATAACTTTAATTGAGTTTTCTACAATATCATCGTATCTAAATACACTATTAGCTTCAGGCAGCATTCCGCCACCATTGCCATAAAGTCTAACATGGTTAATGTTTAAACTGGAAAGTGAAAACCCCATGGATTGCAAATCGCTGCCACTTATTTTATATATCCCGTTTTTCGAAATGCGAATTTTATACCAATCACCAGTAGATAGTACTGAATTATTAGCATATACTCTTTTATTATCTTTAGAGCCTTCTACACGACTTATGCTACTGTTAATTGTAAATTTTGATAGTCTATTTACTTCTCCAACATTATTTTTTTTATAGGTCTCAATTTTTATATCAGCAGTTTTAGCACCTCTGTTATAAAGGTAGTTTACCGTAATTACAAAATTATTAGCAATATTAATAAATTTGCTTAAGTCATTATTAATAGGTGTAAAATCAGAATATTCTATATCTGAGAGCGATACATCTACTATTTCATCATTATCCAAAGAGATGCTGTAATGATATGCTTGTAATCCTATATTTAGCTCACTTTCTACTTCAAAATCAAAAGCTTTACTAGGATTATTATTTTGCCAATTAATTTCAATTTCGCTAGAAAATAATTCCTGAGAATAAAGTGAAGTGCTGCCAAATATTAATAATGAAAAATAAATAAGGTGAAGGAATCTCTGATATATCATAATTTGTAAATTATATTTTGCAAATGTAATTCTTTGTTATGTTAAATAGCACTAATTTTAGTGTTTGATATCATAATTATATAGTACGTTTTACGTATTAGTATTTTACACACCTCTTTAATAATTATGAAATAATCGCTACAGATGACCATAGTTTGATTACTTAACACAATAAACTACCTTTTAGCTATTTTATTGTATGCTAATTATAAACATAGTACTTTAAGGAGAAAATAGGTGTATAAAATTATTCTCATAAAAGTAGACTTTTTTTTAATTTTCATCGTTATGTAACATTATCTTAATTATGCAGTATAAACTGCTTTAATGACATAAATAAAATGCTTAATTTTTTTGTTATTTAATGTTAAAAATTTTAGTAATATTGTCATTCCAAATATTATAGTATGTTAAAACACACGCACAAACAAATCATATTAGTGGTAACGGTAATGGTTATGGCACTGGGAGCTAGGGCACAAGATGCTCATTTCTCACAGTTTTATGCCAACCCTTTATACCTAAATCCAGCCTTTGCAGGAGCGAAGGTTTGCCCACGAGTTGTAACAAATTACCGCAACCAGTGGCCTTCTATCCCTGGATCTTATGTAACTTATAATGCAAGTTTCGATATGCATTTTGATGCATTGGCAGGAGGATTAGGGGTTATGTTTACGGCTGATAAATCTGGTCAGGGAGTATTATCTGAGCAAACGGCTTCATTAATCTATTCCGTAAGAATACGATTATCTCGCGAATGGTTCATGAAAGCAGGCTTACAAGCTAGCTTTTTTCAGAAAAGTTTAGATTGGAATAAGCTAACTTTTGGTGATCAAATTGATCCTAAATGGGGTTTTTCTAATGTAACCGCAGAAAAAGGTCCTAGTGATGGTTCAGGAGAATATAACATTATGGACGTTGATTTCTCAGGAGGTTTGGTAGTTTATAATAAAAGATTCTTTGGTGGGGTAGCAGTACATCATATGGTTCCTGTAAACATAGCTTTTGAAGGCGAAAGCTTTATGGCAATGAAAATTACGGGTCATGCAGGATATACAATACCTTTAAATGGTGGTAAGAAAAGATTAAAACCTGGAGATCCAACAATTTCACCTAACTTTGTATATATGAATCAAGGACCATTCCATCAATATAATTGGGGTGCTTATTTTAAGAAGGCTCCATTAATTTTTGGTTTATGGTATCGCCATTTTGTTGCTAATGACGGATGGGCTAGTGATGCTATAATATTGCAAGCTGGTTTTGAATACGATAAATTTAAATTTGGATATAGTTACGATATAACAGTTTCAAAGTTGGCAACCCCTTCAGGGGGTGCTCATGAGTTTTCTTTTGCATTGGATTTTAATTGCCCAATAAAAAAGAAACGTATTCATGAAATAAATTGCCCTTCTTTCTAGTTATATATTTTATAGAAATTAATTAAACGATTATGATAAAGCAAAAGAGTATTTCATTTTTTGGAGTTATAGCAGTAGTGCTAATGATGATATCTTGTTCATCAAATGAGCAATCTGCTACTACTGGTTGGAATTATAATGATCCTAACAATGGTGGATTTGAAGTTATACCTTACGATGAGCAGGAAACTGGTCCTGGATTGGTATTAATTGAAGGTGGTACTTTTGTTATGGGACGTACTGAGCAAGATATTCATTACGATTGGAGTAACCAGCCTCACCGTACAACTGTTCCTTCTTTTTATATGGATATGACAGAGGTGCGTAATATTGATTATCTTGAGTATATGCATTGGTTGAAGAGAGTATATGGTGATGAGAATCCTCGTATCATTCAAAAAGCTCTTCCTGATAGCTTAGTATGGAGAGAAAAACTATCCTTTAATGAGCCTTATGTAGATTACTATCTTCGTCATCCTGCTTATAGAGATTATCCTGTTGTGGGAGTAAATTGGCTACAGGC
>JAGLDA010000124.1 GCA_023145955.1 Bacteroidales bacterium | reverse complement strand
AATGGACAAGAGCGAAAAAACTCCCTCCCACGAATTTAAAAATAATTAATTTTCTAATAAAGTAGGTGAATAAATGACCTTAGGACATTCGTAGTTTATGCCGTTTCTATCAGCAATTTACCTTTTTACAATCGATTACTTTGTCATTAATTGCAGACGTAAACGCCTTTATTGAAAATTATATAATTTTTAAATTCCAAACCCACGCAGGCCCCGTTTTCGCTCATTCCCTCCCATTTAAGTAGGTGTTTCGCCAGTTTATTCCGATAGGTCTACTGACATAATTACAATACTATACGTTATTTTCTAAGTTTTGTAAAAACATGTCATGTACTTAACTCTATTTCATATATTGCAATAATTCATCAAATCTAGATGTATCAATTTTTATATTTACACCATTAATTTTATTTTTAACAAATTGTAGCTTTATTTTCGGAAACTCCTTTTCAGAAATTCCAGCTTCGGAAAGTCGTACTGGGCTTCCTATTCCTTTAAAAAAGTATTCGAAGCCTTCAATAGTTTCCTCTACCGTTTCAGCACCAAAAAGCTCATAACCTAATTCTTCAATCCTATCTTTCAAAAATACTGAATTTAATCGCATCCATGCAGGATAAGCTATAGAAAGGCTTGCTCCATGAGGCATATCATAAAGGAACGACAATTCGTGACCTATGGAATGCACTCCCCAATCTCCAGATATTTTTCCATGATTAGTAGTTCCATTCAATGCCATAGTAGATGCATATAAAACTCTTGCACGGAGTTCATAACTATCCAAATGGCGCATCAATTCCTCTCCTGCTTCCATCGCCTCACTTATTATGGAAAATACAAATCTATCGGCAAGAGGGGAATCCCCTTTGCCAAAGTAAGCTTCTAAAGCATGAGCTATTAAATCTACTATGCCATATGCAGTATATTTAGCATCAACAGTAGTGGTTAACTGTGGATCAAGAAATGACACTTTAGGATACATTAAAGGAAGGCCAATCCCAATTTTCTGCCCCGTAGCCATATTTTGAATTACAGCTCCAGCATTCATTTCTGTGCCTGTAGCTGCAAGAGTTAGCACTGCCAATACTGGCAAAGCCTCTTTTGCTACTGCTTTTTGTATCATAAAATCCCAAGGTGAAAAGTCTACCTTTGCTCCCAAACTTACCAGCTTTGCCGAATCAATAACACTGCCACCACCAACAGCTATAATCATATCTACAGAATTAACTTTGGCTACCTCCACAGCTGATTCCACATCTGATAATAATGGATTAGACTTTATTCCTGAATATTCAAAAATCTCAAAATCTTGAAGTAAATTCAATATTCTATCATAAAGCCCACTCTTTTTTATGGAAGATTTGCCATACATTAGCAGAACTTTGTTACCATATTTCGAAGCTTGTTTTGGAATTTTTGATATACTATCCTTTCCGAAAAATAATTTTGTGGGATTATAAATTTGAAAATTTTCCATAATTATATTTCTATTGAATTTACAATGTCATTAATATCTGTAAGCTTAGTAAGTTTCATCTTAATACCAACCTTATAAAAATCACGCGAGAAATGTGGGCCAAATTTCTTACCAATAATAATATCTATTCCCACAAGTAATTCTACCAAATCACCATGCCCATGTTCTTCATTTCCATTATGTCCTTCGCCATGATGAGTGTGCTCATGAGTATTTTCTAAATACTCTATGGTTCTACTTCCTTGTGAATTAATTTCTATTACTGCAAATTCAGAAGAACGCCCACTACGTTCTGCTACAGTTTTTCTGTCATTTGTTGGAATTGCTATTCTCATATCTTAAATTATTATCTATTTGCTAAAATTAAAAAACAAATTTAGGTATTCTTTACTTGCATCATGCAATATTAAACTATGAATATATTATAAAAATAACCAAAGAAAAACCCCCATAATTTAAACTAAGAAAAATATCATTATTTAGTACGCACGCATACCTTTTTTTCATAACTTAGCAATCTCAATTAACGTTCACATTAAAACCGCAGAATAATGATATCAAGTATAGTTTTCATAGTAGTATTTGCTGCTACTATTATCATGTTTACAAAAAGCATAAAGAAGATACGTTTTCATATAAATTTAGGCAAGGATTTAGATAGAAGTGACAATTCCTCAGAAAGATGGAAGAAAATGTTTTTTGTAGCTATTGGGCAATCAAAAATGACTAAAAAACCCGTTGCTGGAATTCTACACATTATGGTATATGTGGGATTTATTCTTGTAAACGTTGAGATGCTTGAAATATTTATTGATGGTATATTTGGCACCCATAGAGCATTAAGTTTTCTTCCTTTCTATCATTATCTAGCATCCATGGTAGAGATTTTTGCGCTAATGGTAATTATTGCTTGTATAACATTCCTTATTCGTAGAAACATAATTAAAGTAAAGCGTTTTAAGAGTGCCGAGATGACAAGCTGGCCAACTCTTGATGCTAATATAATTCTAATTTCAGAAATACTATTAATGTTTGCATTCCTTAGTATGAATGCCAGCGATCAAATACTACAGGGTAGAGAATTCGGACACTATGCCGATGCAATAACAGGCAGCCTACCAATAAGCTCATTTTTAATACCACTTTATAGTGGCTTAGCTGATAGTAGTTTGGTATTAATTGAACGGTTCACATGGTGGTTTCATATTGTAGGAATATTCGCATTCCTTAATTATATACCATTTTCAAAACATTTCCACGTATTTTTAGCATTCCCAAATGTATTTTATTCAAAATTAAAGCCACGTACTTATATAAATAATATGGCGGCCGTTACTAATGAGGTGAAGATAGCCATGGGGTTGACTCAAGATGATGGAGGTGCTGAAGGCGAAATTGCAACTTTTGGAGCAAAGGATGTGCGCGATTTAAACTGGAAAAGTTTAATGGATGCATACACTTGCACTGAGTGCGGTAGGTGTACGGATGTATGTCCGGCAAATATTACAGGAAAAAAATTATCTCCACGAAAAGTAATAATGGATACACGTGATAGACTAGAACAAGTAGGTGCAAAAATTCTCAAAGAAGGAGATCAAGCACAGATTGAAGGTAGCCTATTGCATGACTATATTACTGATGAAGAACTTTGGGCTTGTACAAGCTGCAATGCATGTACTGAGGCTTGTCCTGTAGAGATAGATCAGCCAGCAATTATTACTGAGCTTCGCCGCTTTATGTATATGGAAGAATCAGCTGTGCCAGGACCTCTTGCTGCTGCAAATACAAATATAGAAAACAATGGAGCACCATGGCAATTCCCTGCTGATGACCGAGGCAATTGGGCCAATGAGGTTGAGTCTAATGGCGAAAAAATTAATGTGCCATTATATGCCAACTTATTTGGTGAAGGCAAAAAACCAGAATATCTATTTTGGGTAGGTTCAGCAGGTAGTTTCGACCGTAGAGCCAAGAATATTAGTATCGAATTTACAAAATTGCTTAACCATATGGGTATTGATTATGCAATACTAGGAGCTGAAGAAAGCGATACAGGAGATATTGCAAAACGTTCTGGTAATGAGTTTACTTATCAGATGCAAGCGATGATGAATATAGAAGTAATGAATGCATATGAGGTGAATAAAATTATCACTTGCGATCCTCACGATTTTAATATAATAAAGAATGAATATCCTGAGCTCGGAGGAAATTATGAAATTGAACATCATTCACAATTTCTAAATCGCATGATGAAAGAAGGAAAGCTTTCT